>JAADFT010000542.1 GCA_013152765.1 Calditrichota bacterium
GAAGGCCGTTTAGCCGTGCGGATTGGCGGACTCACTCGTACATCAGATACTTTCGCCGGATTTCCCGGTACCGCGAGAGCTTCTCCTGCCAGCTTGCGACAATGCTTTCCGGATCGGCACCTTGCGAGAGCATCAACCGCACCTGATCGGTGCCCCAGGCGCGGTCAAAGCTGGCGGTGCGGTCCGAATCAAAGATGTTGTGACTCGGGAAGAGCGACAGAAGCGCATGCAAGATGTGGAGCTGTGTCCGAACCGGGTGAAAAACGTGAGGATCAAGGATGTGAATTTGGACACCCCAGAGCTGCTGATTTTTGAAGCGGAAATAGTAGGGCCTGTAAGCCGTCGGTCGGAAAAACACACCGGGAAGGCGGCGCGCATTCAACTCGTTCGCAAGTTTTTCTGAATCGATCCAGGGTGCGCCAACCAGTTCGAAGGGCAGAGGGGTGCCAACGCCTTCGTTCACTGTACCGAGCTCACCCATTCCTCCGGTGGTGGCGCAGGCGAAGGCCGTCAGAGGGTGCGGGATGTGAGGCGAGGTCGGCACCCACACGAGGCCCGTGTCTTCGAACAGCATGTCGCGATGCCAGCCCTTCATGGGGACCACGGTCAGGTCGCAGCCGATGCCGAACTCTTCGTTGAAGAGTCGGGCTAACTCGCCGACCGTAAGGCCGTAGATGTAGGGGATTGGGTAAATGCCGATGAAGCTCTTGAACTGCGGATCCAGGACGGGACCCTCGACGAGCTGACCGCCCAGCGGATTGGGTCGATCCAGCACGACAAATGGGATGCCGGCGTCGCGAGCGGCTTCCATTGAAACGGCCATGGTGGAAATGTACGTGTACGGCCGACTGCCGATGTCCTGGATGTCGTAAAGGAGGACATCCACGTTTTTCAGCATTTCGGGGGTAGGCTTGCGCGTTTTGCCGTACAGGCTGTAAACCGGGATGCCGGTCTTGGCGTCGGTGTAGGACGCTACAGCCTTGCCCGCCTCGACGTCTCCACGCACGCCGTGTTCCGGTCCGAACAAAGCCACAAGGTTGACGCCCGCCTCTTGCAAAGCGTCGATATTTGTCCTCAGGTCACTGGTCAGACCAGTTGGATTTGTGATCAGACCGACGCGCTTATCCCTAAGCAAGTCAAGGCGCTCGCGCAGCAGCACGTCGATGCCGGGAAGCACTTTTGACCGCGTTTTCTCACCTACAGACTGCACGGCGGACTCGACTCCCGCTTTTCTACTCGCACCACAACCAACGGTTAGAGACATCCCGAACAAAGCCAGCAAGAGCCCAGTTAGCCACGACCGCACCTTTCAGTCCTCCTCGAAATGCCCTGGACGCTTAGTTCTACTACGTCAAAATGTGGTTGGCTTTTCTGAGTCGTGGTTTCTCCAGGGCGAGACGTTGCTTAGTCTCGCCTGAAACAGGCCTGCTTTAGCAGGTGGCTTCCTTTGGTAGCCGGGGGATTTGATCCCCGGGCGGAGAAGCCACGCGCTGCTTTAGCCTTTGTCTCGCGAATCTGACGTAGTAGATTTAAGCGAGATCCTTCCTGTACTGCCAGAAGACACGCGAGACCACAGCCCCGGAAGTTCTGAAGTAAAAAGCGATGGGGCCAACCCAAGGGATGATCGCCTTCTCGTGACCCTGGCTCTGGAGGTCGCGAAGGCAACGCAGGTAAAGCACGGCACCGACACCCTTACCACGCAGCGAGGGATCCGTGCCCATCGGTCCGAACCAGCCGGTGCCGCGGTTGTTGGCGTCGTACGCCGAAAACGCCACAACGCGATCGTCAACCAGGGCGATGTGCAGGCTGACGGGACGGTTCTCGAAGGTGGCATCAACCTCCGGCACCCACTGGATGAATTTCTCACGCACGAACGCGCGCACCTTTTCCTGGTCCTCCGGTGTGGCTCGCCTTATCTCGATGCCCTGCTCGCGCAACTTGCTCTCTCGGTCACTCGTGTCGAAATTGACACCCTTCAGCGGAGCGTCCATGTTGCTGGTGTCGTCGTAACGCGAGTAACCCTGGCGCTCGAAAAACACGAGCATTTCGGTGTAACGAGGGTCGATGCCGGGCATCAGGTAATTGGGCGCGGAGTCAAAGATCTGCACTGCCTTGGCTCCCCGCGCGCGCAGCCCCTGCTCCAGTGGGTCCAGAAGGGTTTTGCCGACCTCCAGGTAACGCCCGGGTTCGATGGTGAACAATTTGATCCAGCCGAGACCAGGCTCGTACCAGGGACGCACAAGACCCTGCCCGAAACCGACGACGTTCCCGTTTTCCTCCAGGACCAGGGTCAGATCGGGATCGAAATCGCGGTCACCGGACAGCTTCTCGTTTAGCAATTTCTCGTTCAGAGGATCGTAAGGCATCCAGGCGTTCCAGGCCTTCAAAATCTTAGGTGCATCTTCGTTCTTGTACGGGCGAACATCCGGCGACATGCCTTCTCCTCGTTTTTGTTCATCTCGTCAGGGCGAAAATGTGCAAACGTTACTCTGGGTCCCGGGCTGAGTTTCAGGCTTTCCAGGGCTAAACTCTCAGGTGCTTGAAAGCAACCCCGGAAGTTCTCCGGGTCCCGAATCCGCCGAAGGGGCGAAGTGGTCAGGCGGCTTCCCAACGCTCCGTGCTCAAACTGCGCACGATGATGAGAACACTCACGGCTGCAACGGCCAGCAGAACCAGACCCACCAGCGGGCTGCCGAGCAGGATCTTGCCGAAGCCGATCAGAATCGAGTAGATGGCCAGGATCCCGAACAACGCTCCAACGATGTTCTTGCGGGTGAAAAGGTCGCCGGTGGCGTGAGTCATGCCAAGCTTCCTGGCGATCTTCCGCCAACCGGGACCGCCCGGGTGAACGCGGCGGTAAAACTCCAGCAGATTCTCTTCGGCAACCGGTCGCGTGAGGATCGTGACCGTCAGCCAGACAACGAGGCTGATCGGCACAGTGTAAAGGAGTGTCCAGGGAAACACTTTCTCCGGCAGCGTGACCCCGAGTACCACAGCGGCAGCGATGGCTGCGACGACCAGTGTGAAGGCAGTGGTGCCGCGGTGATCGCGCCACCAGTTGCGGTCGGCGAGGGCCCGGATGGTCAGCGCGAGGACGGCCACCACGACGACACCGAGCAAGAGCAAGCGCAGTGTAGTGGTTGTGGGGGCGTAAAGAATCGCGACGACCACCCCGATGATGGCCACGATGGCGCTGATTTCCGACCAGGCGTTGATGCGCCACCAGTACCACCGCGAAATGTACACAATCCCGATTCCAGCGTTGATGGCCGAGAGCAGCAGCCAGGCCTTGAAAATGTCATTCATCAGGAACGTCACGGCCCCACCAAGAATGGCGATCGTTACGGTTGTCAGGATCGACACGACAACGTAGTGCTTTTCGCTGCCATCCGACTTGATGAACGGGCGGTAGAAATCGTTGATGAGGTAGGAGGCTGCCCAGTTAATTTGCGTACTGATGGTCGACATGAAAGCGGCGAGGAAAGACGCCAGCATGAGACCGAGCAGCCCCGGGCCAAGGTGGGTGAGCATCACCGCGATGTAACCGACTTCCGGATCGGGCTTGGCCGTTTGGGGGTTCACGATTCCAGGGAATTCAACCGCGGCCACCAAGCCCACGATGATCCACGGCCAGGGCCGCAGACAGAAGTGCGCAACGTTGAACCAGAGGTAGCCCAGGAACGAGTGCTTCTCGTTCTTGGCGGCGATCATCCGCTGAGCCAGGTAAGCGCCGCCGTCCGTGTTCCCGACCGTCCACCACATCAGAAGAATGTACAGGAGAAAAATGTGGAAGCTCTGCGTGTCTGCCGAACTGGGCACGATGCTGAGCATGGCAGCGGTTTTTTGGGCGCCGTAGATGCTCGTCATCTTTGCGACAACGGCGGAAATGCCACCCACAGCACTCAGCGCCACAATGGCGAGGTAGACCGCCATCCCAATGGCCAGGAAGAACTGGAAGAAGTCCGCGGCCATCACGCCCCACAGCCCACTGATGGCCGAGTAGCCGACTGTGATGGCGATGCAAACCGGTACCGCGACCTCCTTACTGAAGCCGAAGGCCAGGGCCATGATCTTGGTCATCGAGAGATTCACCCAGCCCATGATGAGAAGGTTGTAGGGCAGGGCAAAGTAGAGAGCGCGGAACCCACGCAGGATCTTGGCGGAAGTGCCGGAGTAGCGCAGGTTTACCAACTCGGTGTCGGTCAGGATACCAGCCCTGCGCCAGAGACGCGAGAAGAAAAAAACGCCAATCATGAACATGGGCACCTGAGCCCACCAGAACCAGTTGCCCCAGATGCCCTGTTTGACGACGAGTCCGCTGATGGCCAGCGGTGTGTCCGCTGCGAAGGTTGTAGCCACCATTGAAGTGCCGAGCAGCCACCAGGGAACGCCCCGGCCCGACGCGAAGTAGTCGCTCATGCTTCGGGTCCCGCGGCGCGAGAAGTAAAGTCCGATCGCCACTGAGAAGACGACGTAAGCTGCAACAATGGACCAGTCAAGTCCGGTCAGGTGGCCGTGAAACGTGAAGTGAAGAGGCTTAATGTCCGCAGGCAAGTCCATCGACACTCCCGTGTGTTGACGTCAGATCAAACTCTGCTTTGCTCCAGTTTAGCGCTGAATTCCCGCAGCCGGTGCGCCAGATTGGCCCCGACGACCTGACTGTGGCGACAAGGACCCTCCGGTCGACAGGGTTTGATGCCCCAGCCCCGGTGCTTCAACAGCGTACGCCGAAGAAGGACGACGCGGCGCTACTTTCCCTTCGGATTCTCGCGCGTCCGTGCTCGGACCGTGCAGCCAAAGGAAACCGGCCTACCACTCGGGGAGGCGGAACTGGTCTCCCTTTTCCTTCACAACCCTCCTTAGCCACGGTTCGGGGTAGCCTACAGCCTTGGGCCGTCCCTTTTCGTCTTTCACGTACCCGTCGTTGTACTTGGTCAGCAAGTGTTCAGCGAGCGCCTTCCAGCGACGCACTACCTCCAGCCCCCGAGACACCGAGTAGTCCGTGAGGTACTGTGCTGCGAGTTCGGGGTCCTGCTTCAGGAGCTGCAAAGCTGTTTGTTCTACCGCGGGTTGCATGGCGAAGAACTTGTCCTCAAGTTGCTTCTGCACTTCCTGGATGTCCTTCACCATGTACGAGTACTTGAGGCAGGCGTAGTTCGCGACGAAGTTGAAAACCCACCAGGCGGAGTCCCACGAGAATTTTCCCAGACTCCCGACGGTGTAGGGCTCCGGAACCTCCGTGATCCCGCAGTACAGGGGGAAGTAGCAGGTTGTGTACGTGTCGTCGAGACCGTACCACAGCACGCCACCGACCGTGTTGGGCAGCCAGGAACGCGATTGGGAAACGAACGAGTAAGCCGTCTGCTGCGTTGAAATGGGGCGCTCCCAGGCGTACTTGACGCTGTCCACCTGCCATTCGATGGGCCGCCAGCGGTTTGGGCAGCCAAAGGGGCCAGCGTCAACGCCCTTCGTCATGTCGTACGGGGTGCCCTCGTAGTGGTCTCGCATCAGGGCCATTACGTCGCGCACGCTGAGCTTTTTGTCGGGCTTGATCCACAGAGGGTAGCGTTTGGCGCCCTTCACGCCGCGGTGTAAGTCCGGGGAAAAATGCTGTGAGGGCGCAGCCCGCCGGAAAATGCTCCACACCCGCGTCGCGCAGTAGCGGAGCTTGGACGGCGTCGGCGGATCGTAGGCATCCCGGAAACTGAAGGGCTTTCCCGAGTTGGGGTCGTAGTAACCTTTTTCAATCGCGAAGGAAATGACGTTCTTGGAGTAGAGGCAGTTGTCTGGATCGTCGAGGGGGAAAGTGCCGATCCTGGCCATGTTTGCGTGGGCCGAAATCGTACCGTCGGGCAACTTGCGCGCTACCCAGATTGCGCCCTTTCCCCCTGGTCCGGGGCCGATCATCTCCAGAATCCACGCCTCGTTCGGGTCGCCGATCGAGAAACTCTCACCTGTGCTGGCGTAGCCGTACTCCTCCACCAGGCTGGTGATCACCTGAATGGCTTCCCGAGCCGTCTTTGCGCGCTGGAGGGCCAGGTTCATCAGGGTCCAGTAGTGAAGTGCTCCCTGCGGATTCCTGAGCTCCTTGCGCCCACCGAAAGTTGTTTCCCCGATCACCACCTGGTGCTCGTTGATCAGTCCAACCACAGCGTACGTGTGCGGCACCTGCTTGACGCGGGCCACCACGTTGCCATCCCAATCCTTGATCTCGATGACCTCGTCAGGACTGTGGTCTTGTGCGGGAGTGTAGCGCAGGTGTGGAAGAAACTCTCCGTCGCACGAGTAGGTGATGATGACGGAGCCGTCTTTGGAAGCCCCTTTCGTGACAAGAATGCTGGTGCAGGCCGAGGCGACGCTGGCCCCTGCCAGCAGCAGACCCAAGGCTAAGATCCAAACCCGGCGCATGGTGCTTTTCCTCCCGAAGCTAATTGCTTGAACGGGGACACTTCAGAGGTGGCGACGAACGTACTCCACTGCGTTGCGAAAAATGGCGACGCCCTGTCCCTCGGCGTGGAGGCCTTCACGCGTCCAGCGGGGATGGTGCGTCGGGTCGAGGTGCCGCTCCGGGTGTGGCATCATTCCCAGGATGCGCCCCGTGGGGTCGCAAAGCGCGGCCACGTTGTCGACGGAGCCGTTTGGATTCCACGGGTAGGCCGGAAACTGCCCCTCCGGCCCGACGTAACGAAAAACGATCTGGCCCTTGCTCTGCAGCTCTTTCAGCACGCCGTCACTCGCGGGGACGAATTTGCCCTCCGCGTGAGCCACGGGCAGTGTAATTCTGCCTTCGATTCCTCGCGTGAACACGCAGGGACTTTCTGGATTGACCTCCAGGTAGACCCAGCGGTCCTCGAACTTGCCGGAGTCGTTGGCCGTCAGCGTGACCTGCTGTTTGCCGTCGCGGATGTGACCGGACGGAAGCAGGCCCGACTTCACAAGCACCTGAAAACCGTTGCAGATGCCAAGGATGAGTTTGCCGTCCTGGTGAAACTGCTCCACCTGGTCGGCCAGCTTGTAACGAAGCTCGTTGGCGAGGATCTTTCCGGCTGAGATGTCGTCGCCGTAGGTAAATCCTCCGGGGATGGCCAGAATGTCGTAGTCGGCCAGCCGCACTTCGCCGCGGACCAGCCGATTGATGTGAACCAGCTCCGCCTTCGAGCCAACCGATTCGAAGGCGAATGCGGTTTCCACGTCGCAGTTGCTACCAGCCGCTCGAAGAACGATTGTGCGAACGGAATGTGCCATGGGCCTACCAGCGGAAGGGTTCTTGCCAGCTACGTTTTAGTTCGTAGATGTCCTCGTCGACCACCAGCCGACCGTCCAGTCCCGTCACGCGCAACCGGGGCTCGGTGGTGACCAGACCGATCTTCGCGAAGGGAAGGCCGGCCAGGGCCTCGCAAAAGGCAGCCTCGTTGTCCGGTTCAACCTCGACCAGAAAACGGGTGTTGGACTCCGAGAACAGAAGCCAGTCCGACCGGGCTGTGCCGTCGGAAGTAGGGACCGAGCGCAGATCGAGTTTCGCTCCCAGACCACCGGCGAAAGCCATTTCGGCCGCAGCCACGCCCAGGCCGCCCTCTGAGAGATCGTGGCAGGAACGCACGAGGCTTTGACCGCAGGCACTGCTGAGGGCGTCGAAAATGCGCGGCGCAAGTTCGAGATCCACCTTCGGCACAGAATTCCCAACTGCGCCGTGAAGCGCAAAGTAGTGGGACCCACCCAGCTCGGCTTTGGTGTCGCCGACCAGGTAGAGCAAATTGCCAGGTCGCTTCAGATCCATCGACACTGCTTTCCGCACGTCGGGCATTACGGCTAGGGCCGAAATGAGGAGCGTGCCCGGAATTGCGATGCTTTCACCGTCAGCCTGGAATTCGTTGTTAAGACTGTCCTTGCCCGAGATAAACGGCGTACCGTAAGCTTTGGCCACGTCGTAACAGGCTTGCGCGGCACGAACGAGACTGCCAAGCCGATCGGGCTTGTCGGTGTTGCCCCAGGAGAAGTTGTCGAGAATGGCCAGACGCTGACGGCTGCCACCTACGGCAATTACCTGACGCACCGCCTCGTCGATGGCGGACGCAGCCATCCAGTAGGGGTCGATGTCGCCGTACTTCGGGTTACAGCCGTTCGCCAGGATGATGCCTCGGTACGAATCCAGCCGGGGCCGCAGGATCGCCGCGTCGCTGGGACCGTCGTCCTGTGCACCCACCAGCGGCTTAAGCACACTGCCGCCCTGCACCTCGTGGTCGTACTGCCGAATGACCCACTCTTTGGACGCCACGTTCCAGGACGACAGAATTCGGTGCAAACTCGGACCCAGGTCTTCGGGCTCGGGAAAGTCCGGCTCGGGGTGTTCGGGTGCTGACCACGTGGCCCTTCGCACGGTGCGAGGGAGGCCGTGGTGCAGGAACTCCATGTCCAGGTCGCCGACGAGATGACCTTTGTAGTAAAGGCGCAGTCTGCGGTCGCCCGTGAGGTGCCCGATCACCGTGGCCTCCACGTCCTCGCTGGCGAACAGGGCGAGAGCTTCGTCCAGCTTGTCGGGCGGCACGAAAATGACCATGCGTTCCTGAGCTTCCGAGATCCAGATCTCGGTGTACGTAAGGCCCTCGTATTTCAACGGAACACGGTCCAGATGGACCTCCGCTCCTGTCGTTTCCGCCAGCTCGCCGACGGCCGAAGATAGTCCCCCGGCGCCGCAGTCCGTGATGGCACGGTACAGGCCGCGGTCGCGGGCCTGCATCAGCGTGTCCACGACTTTCTTCTCTGTGATCGGGTTGCCGATCTGGACCGCACCGCTGGAAATCTCTTCGGACTCGCTGGTCAGTTCGCCGGAGGAAAATGTCGCTCCGTGAATCCCGTCGCGACCGGTACGGCCACCCACGACAACGATGGCATCCCCGACAACAATTTGCTTCTCGACCTTGTCTTTCGGCATGATGCCGACGTTGCCGGCGTAGACCAGCGGGTTTCCCACGTACCGCTCGTCGAAGAAAATGGAGCCGTTCACGGTGGGAATGCCCATTCGGTTGCCGTAGTCTCGCACCCCTGCGACCACGCCCTTCATGATGCGCTTGGGGTGAAGCACGCCTTTCGGAAGCTTCTCGCGTGGGTAGTCAGGTGGTCCGAATGCGAAGACGTCGGTGTTGGCCACAGGTTTTGCCCCCAAGCCGGTGCCGAGCGGGTCGCGGATGACGCCGCCAATTCCCGTGCTGGCTCCACCGTACGGTTCCAGTGCGCTGGGATGGTTGTGGGTCTCGACCTTGAAGCACACTGCGTCTTGCTCATCGAACTCGATGACGCCCGAATTGTCCTTGAAGACGGACAGGCACCACGGCTTGTCCAGCTCCTCTGTGACGCGAACGATTGTGGATTTGAGCAGATTGTCGATGACGTGGCCGTTGTACTCGATCAGCCCGCGCAGAGTCTTGTGACTGCAGTGCTCGGACCACGTCTGGGCAATTGTTTCCAGTTCCACGTCTGTAGGGTTGCGGCCAAGCCTTTTGAAGTGCTGCTGGATGGCTTTCATCTCTTCGAGGTTCAGGAAGAGCTGGCCCTCTCGGCTGATCCTGAGCAGCTCGTCGTCCCCTGCGCTGAGCAAAGGGACCTCGATCAGCTTGAACTGGTACTCGATCTTCTCGAAGAAAATTCTGTCACCAGGCTGGATCGGCCTTTCGATGACGCGGTTCGCCAACGCTTTGTCGATGATCAACGACTTGTCTTGTTCGAGGATGTTCCCCCGGATGGCGTAGCGTCTCGCCGTTTTCACACCCTCGAGGCCGCGGATTCCCATGTCGCTGATCGCCTTGCGCGCGGACTCCTCAACCGGGTCCATCACACCGGGTTTGTAGGCGATTTCCACGGACCAAATGTCAGGGCCCTCTTCACCGAGCTTGGCGTCGAGCGCGGCCTCCTGCGTCACCGGATCGATGAGTAGCTCCTGGACAATGCGTTCTGCCGCCTTACGGTCAAACGTGCCCTTCAGGTAGTAAACCCGGAAAAACGCAACACTCTGAACTCCTGGCACGCCCAGCTCTCGGATAGCCCCGTGGACCTCTTCGGCGTGCGGATCTCGAAAGCCTGGTTTTGTTCCAACTTCGATGCGGTAGATCAACCTGCACCTCTCGCGCGCTGAGTTGCGGAAAGAAGGTCAAACTGTCGTAAATCGAAACGTTTTGCTTCGTGCGCATCTCGATGGAGCCAGGTGTCTCCGTAAAGAACTCCCACTCTTACACGGACTGCTTTGAGCGGTACGGAGAGCACCCGGTAACTTGGCCAGAGTTTAGGGAAAAATCGCGCTAAAAGCAAGTGGCAAGAGGGCCCCGCTTTTCCCTTGATTTTTGTCCGCCAGCAGGTTAGTTTGTTGCCAAATCGAAACCGAACTTCGGGAGGAAATGAGAGGGAGAGAGACGTTTGACACTGGGACGGGTTCGCTCTACGCTGACGACTGCACTGCTTTTGGTTTGTGCGCTCGGTTCTTTGACACGTTTGCACGCCGCCATGAAGGAGGGGCGTGGGGTGTGGATTTCCCGCTGGGAGTGGACGGGGTCGCACAACCGCGCCGATGACCAGGCGAAAATCCGTCAGATTTTCGACGATCTGCGGGCAGGGCATTTCAACATGGCCTTCTTCCAGGTGCGCGGCGAGGCCGACGCCTTCTACCGATCTTCTCTGGAACCGTGGGGCAAGGAGTTGACCGGCACATTCGGTCGAGATCCTGGCTGGGATCCGTTAGCCTACGCCGTACGGATTTCGCACCAGCGCGGCATTGAATTGCACGCGTGGGTAAACGTGTTCACCATGTGGCGGGGTGTGTCGCCCCCTCCACACACTGACCCGGAGCACATCTACCATTTGCACTACCCGGACTGGGTCTGCTACGATTCCGGCAGGCATCCCATGAAACTGAATCGTAGCTACATTTTCATCAGTCCCGCCAATCTGGAGGCTCGCGAGCACATCATCCAGGTGTGCTTGGACATCGTTACCCGCTACGCCGTGGACGGCATCCATTTCGACTACATTCGCTACCCTGGCCAGGACTACTCCTACGACCCGGTCAGTCTGTCGCGTTTTCGGGACCCTGCGGAAAATCCGCGCGGACTCTCGTGGGACGCTTGGCAGAGAGAGCAGGTGAACGCCTTTGTTCGAGAGTTCTACGAGCGAGCGATGGAGATCCGGCCAGACCTCAAGGTGAGCGCTGCCGTAATTGGAAAGTACAAAGCCGGCTGGAGCGGGTGGGACGCCTACAACGTGGTGTACCAGGATCCAAAAGCGTGGGCACGCGAGGGCTCGATCGATTTCATTTGCCCGATGATTTACTGGCCCATCGGCCCCGACAGCCCGGCGCCGTTCGAACGCTACGTCAAGCAATGGGTGGTCGAAGATCCCATCCCGCGGCCGGTGTTGCCAGGGATTGCCGCTTACAAGTACGGGGGAAACCTGCGCGAGATTCGCGCAGAGATCGACACCTGCCGGAGTCTCGGCGCCGCAGGGCAGGTGATGTTCAGTTACGAGAGCATCGACAATCCGGGCTACTGGGACGACCTGGCCAGCACGAGCTACGGGCTACTCGCGAACGTGCCGCCGAGTCCGTGGAAAGACGCCGTGCCACCAGAAAGCCCCGGTGCTGTGACGGTAGAGGAAGCAAGCACAGGTTTCACTGTCCGTTGGCAAGCTCCGGCGAGCGCCAGCGATGGCGACAGGGCCAGCTACTACAACATCTACCGTGCTGAAGGTGTCCAGCCGGACGATCCGCTGGCTCCAGAGTACCTGGTTGCCATCACAGCGGACACAAGCACGATCTACCGGGACCGTCACGCGAGCACAGAGCGACATTACTTCTACTGGGTGACGGCCCTCGACGACGCTGACAACGAGAGCTCGCCGTCCGAGCCGGTGTTCACATCTGTTCCCGTTTCGCAGAGTACTTTGCCACAAACCTGGCAGCTGTTCCCACCGTACCCCAATCCTTTCAATGCGCAAACGACCATCGAATTCAGCGTACCGGAGCAGTCGCTCGGGACCGAGGTGAGCATTGTGGTGCTGGACATTACCGGGCGGGAGGTGCGCGAACTGACGCGAAGGCCTTTTGCCCCGGGGCGGCATCGGATCGTCTGGAGAGGCGAGGCGGACGACGGTACCGCTGTTGCCTCGGGAGTTTACATTTGTCGTCTTGTGGCTGGTGATTTTCGCGCCACACGCCGACTGGTTTACCTTCGGTGAGGCTGCCAAGCGCAACAGTTGCAACTCCTGGTGTGTGTTCGAGTTCTAAGGGAAGACCGGTGAAAGGTTGTACAGCCA
>JAADFT010000543.1 GCA_013152765.1 Calditrichota bacterium
GGCGAATCGCGCGCGAGGAGCTCCAGCGCCAGGTCGACGCCATCCTGGACAAGATCAACGAGGTTGGTTACGACAACCTCACCGAGGAGGAGAAGGAGACCCTGAAGCGCGCGAGCAAGATTCTGGCGCAGCATCCAGATTCGCAGTAGAGAGAAGTAAGGCCTGGGGAGGGTTGTGTTCTCGCAGAATGCTGGACCAGCGTGAGTTCACCGGGGAATTGAGCCGGATTACCCTTGTCTGAGCTCGAGTGAAGGGAAACGCTGGCCTGGTCGGCGAGAATTCAGACTGCGAACGGTAACTCCCCGGCGACCTCGGAAGCGAGGCTTTGCTGGAGAAAACGCAGCAATTCTTTTTCGGTGTTTTCGTGAGCGATTGCTTTTCGCGGACCGCATTTCGTTCAGGGCTGTTTTGACGCAGGAGTGGTGGCAGTGAGAGCTCGGTGGCGCAAACTACCTTTCGGCCTCGTCGCGAGCAGCGTGCAGAGAGCAAGCCTTGGTGCTGCGTTGGGCTTGCTTTTTTTGTGCTGCCTTCAGCATCCAGCGGTGGCGAGCCTGCGGGTGCAATTTCTTGACGGGCAGGGTGGCACGCGCGTACTGCGAAGCTGGTCCGTCGGAAAACTGACCTACATTCCCGCCTCGGACCTGGCGGACGTGCTGGGAGCGCGAACTTTTGTCTCGAGCAAAGCGCCCAAGTTCGTCCTCTACTTCGGCGGGGAGAACGTTGTGGTGACGGCTCTGAATCCGTTTGTGGTTGTGGGCACCCGGACGTTCCAGATGTTCGGCGAAACACTCCTGCGCGACGGCGAATTCTGGGTGCCCGAGGAGTCCTTCTGTTCATTCCTGACCCGGATGTTTCCGGACGAACTCCGCTACCTGCCCGACACGCACGTGTTGCAGGTCAGAAGCAGGGGGGTGAACATCCTTGCCGTTGAAGCCAAGGAAAAAGCCAACGGCACGCTGATTCACATCCGCACCAGTCGCCCCTTCAAAGCAGAACACGTCTCCACGCGCTACAGCCACGGCTGGCTTTACGTGGACATTTACGGCGGCAAGGTGGACAGCGCCCACCTTAGCCTGCAACTCGACTCGAAGCTGGTCAAATCAGTAGTCCCGCTTCAACTCGGACAAACCGCGCAGTTGTCCTTTCGTTTGCGCAGGGAGGTTTCGCAGCGAAAGGTCTACTGTCGTGACAACCCGCCGGAGATCCTGGTGTCGCTGCGTACGGCCGAGGTTCTCTCCGAGAAAATCCTGGAGACGCTGCGCCGGGAGCGGCAGAAGTGGCTGATTGACGCCGTGGTAATCGACCCAGGGCACGGTGGCCACGATCCGGGTTCCATCGGACGCCGCGGCACGTACGAAAAGGACGTGACGCTGGCAATTGCCAAACGCCTCAAGCGCATTCTCGAGCGCGAAGTAGGTGTGAAAGTCTACATGACGCGCAGCACGGACAGGTTCGTGCCGTTGAAGGATCGAACGAAGTTTGCGAACGAGAAGGGCGCGAAACTGTTCATCAGCATCCACGCCAATGCCAATCGAAACCGGCGTGTGCACGGCGTGGAGACGTACTTTCTGGGGCCCGCGAAGACGGAAGAGGCCCGCGAGGTGGCGCGGCTGGAGAACTCGGCGATTCGCTACGAAGACGACATCCACGACTACAAAGACTTGAGCGACGAAAACTTCATCCTGGCCGCGCTGGCGCAGAACTCGTTTAACCACGAGAGCCAGGATCTCGCGGCCTTGATCCAGAGGAATCTGGTTCGCTACACGGGGCTGCAAGACCGTGGCGTTCGTCAGGCTGGCTACTACGTGCTGATCGGAGCAGCCATGCCCAACGTGCTTGTGGAAACGGCGTTCATTTCGAATCCGCGCGAAGAAAGGCTGCTGAAGAGCCCAAAATTTCAGGAAAAGGTGGCTCGTGCCATCGCCAATGCGGTGCGTGTGTTCAAACGCCGTTACGAAAAGGAACTGGCTGCTCTGCGCTGAAAGAGGCCGATTTGTTGGGCCCTCCAGGCTCAGAGATCGCTGAACAGCGTGCTTTTGCTCTTGTAGGAACGCGGGGGCTCGTTCAGAGACGAAAAGCTTTGTCGCTGGTGGGATGTTGAAGTTTGTCTCGGGGACAAGGGAACCTAACTCACGGAGAACGGACGAATGGGCGGAAAGTACGTGTACAAGGAACCTGCACCGCTGAAGGGCTCGGAAGACGATCCCTTCGAATCGATGATGGCCCGCTTTGAGGTGGCCTCGGAGCTGCTCGGCCTGGAGCCGGGCGTGTACGAGTTCCTGAAGGTGCCGGAGAAGCAGATCATCGTGTCCATCCCGATCCAGATGGACGACGGCTCGGTTCAGGTTTTCGAGGGCTACCGGGTGATTCACAGCAGCGTGCGTGGCCCGTCCAAAGGCGGTGTGCGTTTTGGACCCGATGTGAACCTGAACGAGGTGAAGGCTCTGGCCGCCTGGATGACCTGGAAATGCGCGGTGGTGAACATTCCCTTTGGCGGCGCCAAAGGGGGTGTGCGCCTGGACCCCAGGAGCCTGACCACAACCCAGCTCGAGAAGGTAACGCGTCGGTACACCGCTGCTCTGCTCGACATCCTGGGTCCGGAAAGCGACGTCCCGGCTCCGGACATGAACACGAACGAGCAGATCATGGGCTGGATCATGGACACGTACAGCATGCACGCGCGCCACACGGTGACCGCAGTTGTGACGGGCAAGCCGGTGTACCTGGGTGGCTCGCTGGGCCGTCGCGAGGCCACCGGACGGGGCGTGATGGTTGTCGCCCTGCGGGCCATGGAGCGCCTGGGGCTGAAACCGCAACAGTGCCGGGTGGTCGTGCAGGGCTTCGGCAACGTGGGATCCGTGGCGGCGAAGTTACTGGAAGAGCAGGGCTGCAAGGTGGTGGCCATCAGCGACATCACGGGCGGCTACCACAACCCGAAGGGCATCGACGTGCAGGGCGCCATCGACTACGTGCGCGAGCACGGCAGCCTGGAGGGCTTCAACGGCGGCGACAGGGTGAGCAACGAAGAGCTGCTGGAGCTTGACTGCGACATCCTGGTTCCGGCTGCCAAGGAAGACCAGATCACCAGCAAGAACGCAGATCGCATCAAAGCGAAGATCATCGTAGAAGGCGCCAACGGCCCGACGACGGCGAAAGCCGACCCGATTCTCGAATCGCGCGGCGTGTACGTTGTGCCGGACATTCTGGCCAACGCCGGCGGTGTCACGGTGTCCTATTTCGAGTGGGTGCAGAACCGGATGGGCTACTCCTGGACACTGGAAGACGTGAATGCACGGCTGGCGCGGATCATGACGGAGAGCTTCGACGAGGTGGCCGCAACGGCCGAGAAGTTCGGCGTCTCGATGCGTTTGGGAGCGTACATTCTGGGCATTGATCGCGTGGCCAAGACCCTGAAGCTGCGCGGAATCTACGCCTGAGAGCCGGTGAGAAGCCCGTTGCCGGAGGGAACAGCGCTGGTGTGGCCCCCAGGAAACGGGCTTCTCGCTTCGCGCAGTGGATGCTGAATTTGCTCGGAGCCAAGACAGGTCACAGGAGAAGGCTGTTCAGCAGGTCAAGCGATTTCGGCGCAAAAAGTCGATTTAACTTTCTGTGTGGTTTTGCCCCTGGCTCGGCCTGATGTCTTCGGCTGCTCGGCAAAACCGATCGAGTGCAGAACCTTTTGCAAAGCGCGTCGTCTCCACGGGGCGGCGCGGTTCAGGAGAAACGGGAGTACAGCATGTCGAACGTTGCAAGAGCAGGGACTGAAATCAAGAGTGACCTGATCGTTGAAATCGAACGAAGGGACGGGGGAGGCATCGACCTCGACGTGCAGAGCAGTGTTGGTGCTCTGTTTGGCGGCCAGATTCGCCGCGTGGTGTTGGCCACACTGAACGAGCTCGGCGTCAAGAACGCCGCGGTCCGAATTCAGGACAAGGGAGCGCTGGACTGGGTCATCCAGGCGCGCGTCGAAGCGGCGGTACGACGGCTCTGGCCGGTCGAGGGGCCCGGTGTGGTGCCCGAGCGCAAGGTGCGGTGGGAACATGCCCCCAAGGATCGCCTGCGCCGGACACGGCTCTACCTGCCGGGCAACAATCCGGATTTGATGCTGAATGCCGGGCTCTTCGGACCTGATGCCATCATTCTTGACCTGGAAGATTCCGTGGCGCCTTCCGAGAAGGACGCCGCTCGGGTGCTGGTCCGGAATGCCCTGCTGCAGGTGGATTTCATGGCCTCGGAGCGCATCGTCCGGATCAACCCGATGAGCACGGAGTTTGGGCCCGCCGATTTGGAAATGATCGTGCCGGTGTCGCCCGACACGTTGCTCATTCCCAAGTGTGAGACTGTGGAGGACGTAACTTCCGTGGCCGAGAAGCTGGACGAGCTTGAGGCCGCACACAACGTGCCCTGGCGCATTCACCTGATGCCGCTCATCGAAACAGCGCGCGGCGTTTGGAACGCCTACGACATCGCGGCAGCCAGCGACCGGGTGGTGGCGCTGGCCTTTGGTGCGGAAGACTTCACGGCGGACATCGGCGCCGAGCGCACCCCGGAAGGCAAGGAGAGCTTCGTGGCGCGCAGTCTGATCGTGCTGGGAGCCAAAGCGGCCCGGGTGCAGGCCATCGACACGGTGTACTCGGACGTGCAGGACATGGAGGGTCTCATCAAGAGCACCGAGGAAAGTGTGGCGCTCGGATTCGACGGCAAAGGCGTGATTCATCCTTCGCAGATCGAGCCCATCCACAAGGTGTTTACACCGTCTCCGGAGCGCATCGAGTATGCCAAGAAGGTCGTGGCGGCGCTGAAGGAGGCGGAAGCTCGCGGCTCGGGCGTGGCCACGTTGGGTACCAAGATGATCGACGCGCCGATTGTGGCCAGGGCGCGGAAGATTCTGAGACTTGCAAAAGCGATGGGTCTGGTTTCTGAGGAAGACGACTTATGAAGATGATCGAAAACGCCGTTGGACGGCTCATTCCTGAAGAAATCGAAGGGCGAAAGCTGCGCCCCTTTGCGGGCGTTTACGCGGACAAAGGGGGAGGGCGCAAGGCGGCGCCGCCAATTCCGGCGGCCAGCCTGTACCGCAACAAACTGCTGAAGTCGCTGGACGAGGCCATCGACGCGTGCGAAATCAAAGACGGGATGACCATTTCCTTTCATCACCATTTGCGCGACGGCGACTACGTCGTCAACATGGTGATGGAGCGTCTGGCGGCGCGAGGGCTGCGGGATCTGGTTCTGGCGCCCTCGGCGCTTTTCCCGTGCCACGAGCCTCTGGTCAACCTGATTGAGAAGGGCGTGATCGATCACATTGAGGGATCGATGAACGGACCGGTTGGCCGCGCTTGCTCGCTCGGCAAAATGAAGCACGTGTCGATCCTGCGTTCGCATGGCGGGCGCTACCGTGCCATCCAGGACGGCGATCTGCACATCGATGTGGCGTTCATTGCCGCTCCCTGTGCGGACTCACACGGCAACGCCAACGGAGTGTACGGCAAGTCCGCTTGCGGTCCCCTCGGGTTCGCGCTGGCGGACTCCCTCTACGCCGACAAGGTCGTGGTGGTCACCGACAACCTGGTGCCTTTCCCGTGCTACCCGTGGAGCATCGAGGGAGGCAACGTCGACTACGTGGTCCAGGTCGATTCGATCGGGGACCCGCAACGAATTGTCTCGGGGACAACTCAGATCACTCGCAGTCCCACGCGGTTGCTGATCGCCAAGTACGCTGCCCAGCTCGTGTACGAGAGCGGTCTCATGCATGAGGAGCCATTCTCTTTCCAGGCCGGGGCCGGCGGCATTTCGCTGGCCTTCATCCAGTACCTGGCCGAGTACATGGAGAAGGACGGCATCGTGGCAGCGTTTGCGCGGGGCGGTTCGACGCGTTTCCTGGTGGACATGTTGCGCCGCGGGCTGACGAAGTACATCCTGGACGGGCAGAGCTTCGACCTGGTGGGAGTGGAGTCGCTCCGCGACGACCCGCGCCACATCGAGACCAACCCGTTCGTGTCTTACAACTACCACACCAAGGGTTGCTTCGCTTCGATGGTCTCGGTGTCGGTGCTGGGTGCCACGGAGGTGGACCTGAACTTCAACGTGAACGTGAACACCCACTCGGATGGCTGGTTGCTGCACGGGATTGGCGGGTTCACCGACGCGGCCGACGCGCAGTTCACGATCATCACGGCTCCGCTGGTGCGCAGTCGGCTGCCCATCATTGTGGACGAAGTAACCACGGTCACTGCGCCCGGGGAAATGATCGACGCCGTGGTGACCGAGCGCGGCATCGCCATCAATCCGCGGCGGCAGGACATTCTCGATCGCTTACGGCGCACCGACCTGCCGATCGTGCCGATCGAGAAACTGTACAACATCGCGCATGACCTGAGCGGTGAGCCGGAGAAACCAGAATTCACAGACCGCATCGTTGCGCTGATCGAGTTTCGGGACGGCACGGTGATCGACGTGGTGCGGCAACTGGTGCCCAAGTCCTGAAACGCAACCGGTTTTCTTCCCTCCTTCAGACTGTGGACGCGAAGGTTCCGCTCGTGTGCGATTGAGTAGCAGTTCTGCTACGTCAAAATGTGGTTGGCTTTTCGCAGTCGTGGTTTCTTTAAGGCGAGATGTTGCTTGGTCTCGCCTGAAACAAGCCTGCTTTAGCAGGCGGCTTTCTTCAGTAGCCCGGGGATTTGATCCCCGGGCGGAGAAGCCACGCCCCGCTTTGGCCTTTGTTTCGCGAATCTAACGTAGTAGACTTTTTCCTGGGGGCGTGACCGAAGGGAACAAGGGGGCGTTCAGGTCGTGTCAAAGGAGAGTGTTTGGGAAGACGTTGTACGCTCGCCTGTGGTCGTTGCCGGTTGCCACGAGGCGGGCAAGTGCCTGGATTTTGAGTGCGTAGGGGCACATTCTGTTTGACTATTAGGGGCAGAAGGGCTATATTAAGCCTGATTTTTCCGTTGAATTAGCAATTTAGCGGTCAGTGCGGCGGTCGTGAAACAGGCCCAGCGGCAAGGCGCTGGGCGAATTTGCGTTTGAGCCCCCGTGGCAGAAAGTCTGCACAGGGGGCAGGATGCGCCTCGGCCGTGCCAGCGTACTTTTTCAACGATTAGGCTGTGAAGGAGTGTAGCGCATGCAGAAGCGATTGCTTTACAGAAGCTTGATCGTGGTTGCGGTCATCATCCTGGCTCTCGTGGAGCTTTACCCGACCTTCCGGCTCGGCAGCCTGAAAGGGCAGCTCGACCAGAAGATCCAGCAGCTCTCGGAAATCACAGGGCTCACCCCTGCGGATTTGCGGAACGCGCTTGGGACGGGTGCTCTCGAAGGGATGGTGCGCAGGGTGCTTGCGGACAAGCCCGACAAGCTGGACCAGGCTTCGGCCCTGGTGGACGAGATCATCCAGCTGAACGAAAAGATCGGCAAGTACGAGAGCAAGGCGATCAAGAAAGGGTTAGATTTGCAGGGAGGCACGTACCTTGTGTACGAGGTCGACCTGCCAAAGTTGATGGAGCAACTCGCCCACAACAAGGACGAGCGCTTCGAAAAGATCATCCAGCAGACTGTGCAGGAAATGGAAGCCACCAACGGTGACTTCTTCGATCTCCTGCGGAAGAATTTTGAGGCGAACAACCTGCGCCTGAGCCGTTACTTCGGAAGCCGCGGTCAGTCGGATGACAAAATCATCAGCGACCTGCGGAAAGAAGCCGAAGACGCCATCGACCGCACGCTCGAGAAGCTGCGTTTCCGCGTGGACCAGTTCGGTGTGTCGGAGCCGTCCATCCACAAGCAGGGTAGTCACCGGATTGTGGTGGAGCTGGCGGGAATTCAGGATGTGGAGCGGGCGAAGCGGATCATCGGTACCACGGCTTTGCTGGAGTTCAAGCTGGAGCGCGACCCGGAAGTGGTGCAGGCCACGCTGCAGGCCATTGACCGCGTGATGCGGAACCTGCGGTCGAGCGGCAAGGACACGGCGCTGACCCAGGTGGCGCAGGTCGACACCACCAAGGAGGCCAAGCCGAAAGCCGCCAACGAGAAGGAAGTGGATGTTTCGGAATTGTTCGGCGGCAAGCCTGAGGCTACCGGTCAGGACACGGGTAATGTGGTCGTCGACCAGCAGACGTTTGAGGAGCGACCGTTCACTTCGCTGCTGCGCCAGCTGCCCGGTGTGACCAGCGAAATCGCTGTTCCGGCGCAGAACGTGAAGGCGGTGGATCGAATTCTGCACCTGCCGGAGGTTCAGGCGGTCATCCCACGGGACGCCGAGTTCTTGTGGTCTCGTTCGCCGATCAACATCGGTGGAGAACAGTACTACCTGCTCTACCTGGTCAAGAAAGAGCCGGAGCTGGTTGGAAAGTACATCACGTCGGCGAACGTACGTGTGGGCGCCAGCCAGACGAGCCTGCGCGGAAATGAACCGAAGGTGATCCTCAACCTCAATTCGCAGGGCGCGCGCATTTTTGCCCGGGTAACGGGCGCCAACGTGGGTAAGAAGCTGGCCATCGTACTGGACGATCGCGTGGCCTCGGCGCCGAACATTCGCGAACGCATCCCCTCGGGCACGGCGCAGATCGACGGCATGGCCAACATGGAGGAAGCCAAGGACCTGGCCCTGGTGTTGCGTACAGGTGCACTGCCCGCGCCGGTGAAGGTAATCGAAGAGCGGACCGTGGGTCCGTCCTTAGGGCAGGACTCGATCGACCGCGGTGAGCGGGCCGCGATGATCGGAGCGATCCTGATCGTTGTGTTCATGGTCGTTTACTACAGATTGGCAGGTCTGATCGCCGACTTCGCCCTGGCCCTGAACATCCTGCTCATTCTCGCTGCGCTCGCGGCCTTCCACGCTACGCTCACTTTGCCGGGAATTGCCGGTATCACACTGACCATTGGAATGGCCGTGGACGCCAACGTGCTGATTTTCGAGCGCATCCGCGAGGAACTACGGACGGGTAAGACAGTCCGGGCTGCAGTGGACGCAGGCTTTTCGCGAGCCTTTGTGACGATTTTGGACGCCAACGTCACCACCCTGTTGACAGCCCTTGTGCTGTACCAGTTCGGTACGGGCCCGATCCGTGGTTTCGCGGTCACTCTGTCGATCGGTTTGATCGCCAACATGTTCACGGCTGTGTACGTGTCGCGCGTGATTTTCGATTTCATCCTGGAATATCGTCCGGTGGCCAAGCTCAGCATCTGACGTCGAGCGGCATGCGGAAATCCAATCTGGTGAGGTAAGGAGCCAAACACACATGCAATTCTTCAAAGAACCGAACATCAACTTCGTCGGATCTCGCAAGATCGCGTACTTCATTTCCGGCACTTTGATTTTGGTCGGGCTGATCAGCCTGATTTTGCACGGGGGACCGAAGTACAGCATCGACTTCCTGGGCGGGACCGCCATTCAGTTGCGATTCGAGAAGCCCGTGCAGGTGGGGGAGGTTCGTGCGGCCATGGCGGAACTGGGACTCGCCAACGCCGAGATCAAGCATTTTGGCGCCTCCAACGAGGTGCTGATCCGGGTGCTCACCAAACAGGGCGCCGGAGAAGACGTCACCAAGAAGATCGTGGAACAGCTAAAGAAGAAGCTGCCCGACAACCCGGTCGAAGTGCGACGGATCGAACGCGTGGGGCCGAAGATCGGTAGCGAGCTGCGGCGAGCGGCCATCTACGCGGTGTTCTTCTCGCTCGGCCTGTTGCTCATCTACATTTCCTGGCGGTTCGAGTTCAAATTCGCCGTGGGCGCCATCGTGGCTTTGTTTCACGACGTGATGATTACCCTGGGCATTTTCTCGATTCTCGGCCAGGAGATCTCGCTGGCGGTGGTGGCTGCGTTCCTGACACTGGTCGGTTACTCGTTGAACGACACGATCGTGGTGTACGACCGGATCCGCGAGAATTTGAAGATTTTCCGCCGCGAATCGTACGAGACGATCATCAACAAGAGCATCAACCAGACGCTGTCGCGTACGATCATCACGTCACTGACCACGTTTACGGTGGTTCTGGTGCTGTTCCTGATCGGTGGCGAGGTGATCCGTGGGTTCACGCTTGCTCTGCTGATTGGTGTCATTGTCGGAACGTACTCTTCGATCTACGTGGCGAGCCCGATCGTGATCGAGTGGCAGCACTGGCAGGAAAGGCGTAAGTCGCAACGTCGGCGCCGTTAGGCTGGAGCGTTTGGCAAGCGGGAAGGCCGAGCCATGAACGTTAACGAACGAGATGTGGACGGGGTGCTGGTTCTCGAGCTCTCCGGCGACATGATGGGTGGTCCGGAAGCGCAGGCTCTCAACGAGCGCTTGCGCAAACTCGCGGAAGCCGGGAAGAAGCGCGTTGTGATCGACCTGAGCGGTGTCAAGTTGATCAACAGCTCAGGGCTCGGCCTGTTGATTGCCGGTCTCACAGTGGTGCGGAACAAAGGGGGCGATCTGCGTTTGGCCAGCCCTTCCGCGAAAGTGGAAAAGCTGCTGGAGGTGACCAAGCTGAACAAGGTCTTCCGCAGTTTCCCGAGCGCAGACGAGGCTGTGCAGAGCTTTCAGACGAACTGACAGAGTCCACTGAAACGAAAAATGACGGACTCCGGGCCCGCGGCGGTTCGGAGTCTTTTGTGTGTTTGGAGCGAGGACCTGCAGCATGCCAGTTACAGTAGTCGTGGGTGCCCAGTGGGGCGACGAGGGTAAGGGCAAGATTGTCGATTTGTTGAGTGAGAGTGCGGACGTGGTGGCTCGCTACCAGGGCGGCGCCAACGCGGGGCACACCGTTGTCGTCAACGGCCAGCAGACCATTCTTCATCTTGTGCCTTCGGGCATTCTTCAGGCCCACACGACCTGTGTGATCGGGAACGGTGTTGTACTGGATCCGTGGGCCTTAGCTGCGGAGCTGGACGTACTGGAGAGCCAGGGGATCTCCGTGGAAGGGCGCCTGCTGATCAGCAACCAGGCCCACCTGGTCATGCCGTACCACAAGGCTCTCGACAAAGCGTCCGAGCAAAAAACGGACGAGAGAATTGGCACGACGGGACGCGGCATTGGCCCCGCGTACGAGGACAAGTTCTCGCGCACGGGGATCCGTGTGCAGGACCTGCTGGACGAGAATGCCCTGCGCAACAAGGTTCTGAAACTCACCGAAAAGAAGAACCGTGTTCTCGAGCAGATCTACCACGCTGAGCCGCTCGATCCCGACGAGACACTGCAAGAGCTTCTGGCAGTGCGTCCCCGGGTTCTGCCTTTTGTTGCGGATACTTCGGCCTTTCTGGCCGAGGCCATTTCGGAGGGCAAGCAAATCCTGGCGGAGGGAGCTCAGGGAACGCTCCTTGATGTGGACTTTGGGACGTACCCATTTGTCACCTCGTCAAACCCGGTAAGCGGGGGCGCTTGCACGGGACTTGGGATCGGACCGACGAAAATCGACCGCGTGTTCGGCGTGGCCAAGGCGTACACAACGCGAGTGGGAAATGGACCGATGCCCACGGAGCTCCCGGAAGAGCTTGGGGAGGCGCTGCGCAAGTGGGGTGGCGAATACGGCGCTACCACGGGTAGACCACGCCGCTGCGGCTGGTTCGACGCCGTGATCGCTCGCTACGCAGCTCGTGTCAACGGCCTCGATGCCTTCCTGCTGACCAAGCTGGATGTGCTCGACCACCTGGAAACGATTCGCATTTGCGTAGCTTACGAGATCGACGGCGAACGCGTGGAAGAGTTTCCGGCAGATTGCGACATCCTGTCGCGTGCACGCCCGGTGTACGTGGACGTGCCCGGGTGGCAGCGGGTGACCGGACGCGCCCGCAGCGCGGATCAGCTGCCGGCGCGCGCCAGGGACTACATTCGGACACTCGAAGACCTCTCAGGGGTTCCGGTGGCGCTGGTGTCCGTAGGTTCCGGCCGCGAGCAAATCGTGATCTTGCGAGAGGAATTCTTCGCGTAGAGAGGACAACTGCGCAGGGGGTTTTCTTCTTTTGGAGCTGGCATTGCCCATCCATTTCTGGAGCAGCGGCGCGCAGCTTCTTGTCTGATTCTCCAACAAATTTCTCCAAACAACACCGTCGTTCTCTCGTACACGGAGTGACG
>JAADFT010000544.1 GCA_013152765.1 Calditrichota bacterium
ACAGGGAGCTTGCGCTCCCGCCGCCGGAACAAGTCTGGCAAATCGAAGCCGGTGAACCGCCCCGGGTAGAGAACCAGTCCGTCCTGAACGGACGCCGTGAAGGTGCTGGTCTCGAAGGTGTAGCGAATTTGCAGCGGATCCTGGAGTGGATCGAGTCCGGACACAGTAAAATCTACGAGCTCCGCCCCGGAGCAACGGGAAGCCAGCGAGGTTTCCAGCCAGAAACGTCTCGCGTCCTGCGACATGAGCTGAAACCGCTCTCGCAGTTCCGAGGCCTGGGCCCCTCTCAGGCTCAGCAAGCCACGAACCGTGGCGGCCCCCGAGGTATCCAGTTCCACGTCCCAGCGCAGCACAACGCGGTTGCTGTCCGGCGGTTCCGCGGGCGTGGTCACGAGCTCGGCGTCGCCAGTTCGACTCACCACCAGCGCTGGCAGTCCCTGGTCGTACCACGGCAACTTGCCGAAGGGACACCCTTTTTCGGTCGGATCCATCCACACGTCCGTGGAGTCCACACCGCGGGCCACGGCGATCACGTGGTTGAACTGGAGTTGCGAGTGCAAACTCGTGTCCGGCAGCCCGTTTTGCCAGGTGCTCAGAATCACCTGGCGCACGTCCAGCCCGGCCTCCTGGCCCAGCGTGCAAAGCAACGTGGCCATGTCCTTGCAGTCGCCGTACCGATGCCGGAGCACCTGGGCAGCCGGATGCGGTTGAAAGCCGCCAATCCCGACCTCCACCGCAATGTAGCGCACCTCGTCCCGCACCCACTCGTAGAGCCTGCGAAGCTTTTCACGGTCCGTCGTGGCCCCCTGCGTCAGCTCATCAGCGAGCCTGCGAATCGCCTCGTCTGCCTGCATCTGCGGGTCGGCCAGGTTACTGTACCACTTTCCCACGTCCTGCCAGGACTTCATTCCCGCAGGCGCGATGGCAAGACGGGCTGCGCACTCCCGCAGCGGGGGCATGCCGAACTCCGGCTTCAGCGGTGCCACATCCCGGGCTTCCCAAACGTAGGTAGAGCGAAAACCTTTGGGCGCCTTCTGAACCTTCGGCTTCACATCCAGCCCGTAGACCTTGTACTCCACATCCCACTCGGCGGGCGAAACGAGTTTGAAGCGCGAAAGCACAACAGGATCGTCGCCCTGAAAAACCCAGGAGTGCCAGAAAGTGAGATTTCCGATGGTCATCGTGTACCGGTACTCGAGCACGCTTCCGACCTCGACGTTCGGCAACGCGAAAATCTTGGCGCGCTGGTCCGAGTACCAGATGTACTCCGGGTACAGGCTGATGTCGTAGATGTCCTCGGGGTCGAGCACGGTGATTTTGCCGTCCGGGCTGATCGTGCGCGCCCTGATCTTCTCCACCGTGCTCTTAGAGTCGTAGGGAATGACCACGTTGGCGTAGCGTACCGTTTGTTCAGGATCTTGACGATCCGGTGCCTCTCGAAAATGCTGAGCGGCAACTGGCTTCCGCTCAGCAGATCCATCTCAGCCTCGTCCAGTAGAATCACTGCGGCAGCGTCCGGGTAGTCGTTCTGCGTGGGCAAGCTGGCCAGATCGAATCCCTCCCACCGGACGTGCCGTGCCCACTCGCCCTGGTGCGCGCAGGAAAGTACGAGCCCGGCAGCGAGCATCGTGAGCCACAACAGCCGGCCTCGCCTCGGGTTCGCCCGACGTTTGAGTCGCGACTCCCGGCTCCGCCGCCCCTTCTTGCCACGCGAAAGATCCGCCAGGACGTGCGCCTTCATCTCGGAGCTCCAGCTCAGCTCTTGCTTGCCGCTGCTCCGGCGCTGGCGCTCGTTTGCGAGCCCGCAGCCTGCGTTGCAGGCTTTTCCTCCGATTTTTCCGCCTTCTCCTGCTTGTCGCGCTGTTCCGCCTGCGATTTGGCAGAACGCAAACCAGCCACCATTTCCGTCCACTTGCGGGCCAGTTCGTCCCGTCGCGGCTTGTACACCGTCTCGTAGAAGTAGCGCTGGGACATCAAAACGCCTTTGTCGTAGCTCTTCACAAGCTCCAGAGCTTCCTTCCAGGCCTCGTCGAAGTGTCCCGCAAACCGACTTTCGACCTGCCTGGCAAAGTCTTCGGGGGTCTGGATCTCGTTTCCGATCACAAAGTACGGTTTGCCATCCAGCTCCACAGCGTAGGCCATTTCGTCCCCCAGGTGGAAAATCTGGAACGTCTCTTTGAACTTCTCCAGCTTCTCAGGCGGAACTGGTTTCTTCTCGATCACCAGCTTTTCCGGCGGCTTCGCGGGAGGTTTCGCCTTGAATCCCCTTTTTGCCGCCGCGTAGAAAATGGCGCGGTTCAGCCCGAAGCTCTTGGCCGACTCCAAAGGCAAACCAAGCGCGTACGCTCGTGCCGCCTGTAGCGTGGCCATCACCTGAAATCTGCCGACAGCCACCTCGGATCACCTCCTCACGGGTTTGATTTTTCGCCAGTGAGCCGTCGCCAGTGGCCCGTCGCGGCCCACTTCGTAAACCGAACCGTACTCCTTGATGACGACGCCCTCGTGACCAGCCGCTACTGCTTCGCGAACAGCGTCCTCCAACCTGCCCAACGGCTTCTCGCGGACGGCGTGAAACACACCGGTCAAAGGCAGGCCGTTGACGAGCTCCTTCCGCTTCTCGTACGGCCAGTGACCAACGAAGTCGCCTTTCCAGAACACCACGTCAAACACAAAAACCACAGGCTCCGCTTTTCGTACGCGCGCAAACAGGGAGCGGATCCACCTTCGGCCACCCGTGGAGTAAAGTTCGCCGTCCACCAGGCTCCCACGGGGCAACCACTCCCCGGCGGCTTCGGAGAGATCGCGTAGAGGCTCCGTCCAGTTCGGGTGCGTTTCAAGTCGGCGCCCCCAGAGCTGCACGGGCCCCTCTTCAAGGCGAAACATCTGCAACCGCCAGCCGTCGATTTTCGGCTCCCAGGCCCAGCGCTCTCGCAACTCTTCGCCGAAGTACGGAATCGGCTGCATCAGCCAGATCGGACCTGTGAGCCGCGGTTCGTTTTCCAATCCCGCTGTTTTCCGGTTTGGGTTCCACCACAAGCTTCCGCCAGGACAACGCCGGCTACCTTTCCAGGCGCAGCCTCCGGGGACCCCGTACGCAACGACCGAATCGGCTCAGTCCACCACATGCAGTCGGTAGCGTCGTGTGCCCAAGCCGATTTTCTCGCCGTGGCTCAGTTGCTCTCTGCCGCGAATGTGCGGGTAAGCAAAATCGGCCAGCTCGCGCCCGGTCTTTTCGAGGACCAGGTCCAGAGCCGCCGTGTCGATCGCCACGGGGTCGTACGAAGCCAGGATACCCACGTCAGGGATCACGGGCCGCATGCGCTGTCCGAAGCAGTCGCAGTCCTTGGTCACGTTGATGACAAACGAGAAGAAGCCGATTTTACCCTGCAAAGCCACGACGGCCCCGAGCGCGTGCTCAGCCACGCGGCGCTCGAACTCAGCCGCCTCCACC
>JAADFT010000545.1:0-1698 GCA_013152765.1 Calditrichota bacterium
TGGCCGGTGTGCTCGACACAGGTCGTTTCCGCACTTTTGTGGCCATGGAGCTCGGCGTGTCCGTGGAAGACGTTGCGGCTACGGTTCTCGGTGGCCACGGCCCGACGATGGTGCCTCTGCCCAGGCTGTGCACCGTTGGCGGTGTTCCTCTGACCGAGCTGTTGCCAAAGGAAAAGATCGACGCCATCGTGCAGCGCACTCGCGATGCCGGTACGGAAATCGTGAAGCTGCTGGGCAACGGTAGTGCTTACTTCTCGCCTGCCGCAGCGGTTGTAGCCATGGCGGAGTCGTACCTGAAGGACAAGAAGCGTGTGCTGCCGTGCGCTGCCTACCTGGAAGGCGAGTACGGCATCGACGGCTACTACCTTGGCGTTCCGGTGATCATCGGTGCGGGCGGCGTCGAAAAGGTGCTGGAAATCAAGCTGACGGATGAAGAGCGCGAGATGTTGATGAACTCGCTGGAGGCTGTGAAGAAGGCCGTTGCTGCGACGAAGCTGTAAGTCAAAACGCGCTCTTGAACGTGCGGGCACTTGCTACAAGTTTTTGCCGGGCGTTTGAGCCGAAGGTGTGAGAATTCGCCTGCTGCATTTTCACGGCAACAGGCGAATTCTTTTCATTTTGTCTCGTCGGGAGCGTGTTTCGCCCCGGCGTGAATTCCCACCTTGAATCCCTTCTCTGGGGTGCGATTCAAACTGCGAGGTTCGTCATGAGGGAGGTCCCGGTTAGCAGGATCACAGAGGAGGTTGCGCGCCTCAGCATCGAGGCGAACTACCAGCTCGGTGATGACGTTGTCCAGGCTCTGCGCAAGGCTCTGGACCAGGAAGAATCCCCGGTGGGGCGCTCCATTCTGGAGAGAATCATCGAAAACGCCGAGATCGCAGCGCAAGGGGAGTACCCGTACTGTCAGGACACCGGTTTTGCCGTCGTGTACGTGGAGATCGGGCAGGATGTGAAGTTGACCGGCGGGGATCTCTACGACGCGATCAACGAGGGAGTCCGCAAGGGCTACACCGAGGGTTACCTCCGGAAGTCGATCGTGCGCGATCCGCTGCGCCGCGTGAACACGGGCGACAACACCCCGGCCGTGATCTGGACGGACATCGTGCCGGGCGACAAAGTGAAGATCACGGTGGCCGCCAAGGGCGGAGGCAGCGAGAACATGAGCGAGGTCCGCATGCTGAAGCCCGCCGACGGCGCTGAAGGTGTGAAGAACTTCGTTGTGGAGCGTGTGGAGCGTTCTGGCGGAAACCCCTGTCCACCGATTGTCGTGGGTGTGGGCATTGGCGGGACGTTCGAGAAGTGCGCGTGGCTGGCCAAGAAGGCCGCCATCCGCAAGATCGGCGAGCGTAACCCCGACCCCTTCTACGCCGAAATGGAAGAGGAGCTGCTGGAACGCATCAACAAGCTCGGCATCGGCCCGCAGGGGCTTGGCGGACGTGTCACGGCGCTGGACGTGCACATCGAGGTTTACCCGTGCCACATCGCTTCGTTGCCTGTGGCCGTGAACATCCAGTGCCACGCGGATCGGCACAAAACCGTCGTCATCTGACGTTGTGCTACAGGGTAGAGGAGGCGCAAAATGGCAGGGCCCATCCGAATAGAGACGCCGCTGACGGACGAGGTTGTCGAGAAGCTGAAAGTCGGCGACGAGGTACTGATCAACGGGGTGGTGTACACCGCTCGCGACGCGGCGCACAA
>JAADFT010000545.1:1795-3668 GCA_013152765.1 Calditrichota bacterium
GGACCGACGACCAGCTACCGGATGAATCCGTACGCGCCGAAGCTGATTGCCGCGGGGCAGAAAGGCGCCATCGGTAAGGGCGAAATGGGCCCCGAGGTGGTGGAGGCGTTGAAGAAGTACAAGGCGGTGTACTTCGCGGCCATCGGCGGCGCCGGGGCGCTGATCGCACGCTCGGTGATTTCGGCTGAAATCGTGGCTTACGAAGATCTCGGCGCTGAGGCCATCCGGCGGCTGGTGGTGAAGGATCTGCCGGTGATTGTGGCCCAGGACTGCCACGGCGGCAACATCTACGTGGAAGGAAGAAAGCGGTACCAGGCGGCTTAGACAACACCTGTTAAAGCACCTGAGGGAGTGCTTCGGTTGCCGGTGAACTCGTGGTTCAGGTGTCCAGGAGGATCTCAGGTTGCTTGAGCCTTGTGAACCCGCCGGCAACGTCGAAGTGATCCCGGGATTTTCTTTCCAGAACTGTTTTGGTTACACAGCTCGGAGGCTGAGATGACAGAAGTCATCAAGCACGATTTACTGATTCTTGGTTCAGGCATCGCTGGCCTTCGCGCAGCCGTCGAGGCCTCCAGGGTCAGCGGTGGCAAGGTAGACATCGGCTTGATTTCCAAAGTACAAATCATGCGTTCCCATTCGGTTTGCGCTGAAGGCGGTACGGCTGCCGTGTTGCGTCCCGAGGAGGGCGACAGCTTTGACCTGCACGCCTGGGACACGGTGAAAGGCAGCGACTTTCTGGCTGACCAGGACGTGGTGCACCGCTTCGTGCGCATCATGCCGGAAGAAATCATTCAGCTCGACCACTGGGGCATCCCGTGGTCCCGGCGACCGGATGGCCGCATCGCTCAGCGACCGTTTGGCGGGCACAGCTACCCGCGTGCCACCTTTGCCGAGGACAAGACGGGCTTTTTCGAAATGCAGACGCTGTACGACACGTTGTTGAAGTACAGCAACTGGACGCGCTACGACGAGTGGTTTGTCACGTCGCTGATCGTGGAGGACGGTGAGTTCCGCGGTCTGACGGCCATCGAAATGGCCACCGGCCGGTTCGTCGTCATGATCGGCAAGGCGCTGATTCTGGCAAGCGGCGGCGCTGGCACGCTGTACGGTTTCACCACCTACTCTCAGACGGTCACGGGCGACGGTCAGGCGCTGGCGTACCGGGCGGGTCTGCCCCTGGAAGACACCGAATTCCTGCAGTTCCACCCCACGGGGCTGATTCCCAGCGGCATCCTGATGACGGAGGCCTGTCGCGGTGAGGGTGGCCACCTGCTCAACAACAAGGGCGAGCGCTTCATGGCCAGGTACGCGCCCGAGCGGATGGAGCTGGCACCGCGCGACGTGGTTTCCCGCGCCATGATGACCGAGATCGAAGAGGGGCGTGGTTTCAAGGGACCCAACGGTCTCGACTACCTGCACCTGGATCTCCGTCACCTGGGCCGGGAGAAGATCCTGGAGCGTTTGCCGTTGATTCGTGAGGTTACGATGAAATTCCTCGGGCTCGACCCGATCGAGAAGCCGATCCCGGTGCGTCCGGTGGCGCATTACTCCATGGGTGGCGTGGAAACGGACATCGACGGCCGCACGCGCGTTCCGAACATCTGGGCTGCAGGCGAGGTGGCAGCGGTCAGCCTGCACGGGGCCAACCGCCTCGGAACGAACTCCACGGCCGAATGTTTGGCCTGGGGCGGCATCACTGGCAGGGAAGCGGCGAACTACTGCATGGAGCGTCCGGACGTGCCCACGCCATCGGACGCTGAGGTCAAGAAAGAGTACGACCGGATCTACAACGATCTCCTCAAACGCGACGGGAAGGAAAACCCCTACCACTTGCGCCAGGAGCTGCGTGAGACCATGATTCACGCCGCAGGCG
>JAADFT010000546.1 GCA_013152765.1 Calditrichota bacterium
TCAGGAGCCACTGGGTTCCAAACACCTTCCTCATAGCGTTCTCCTCATCATGTCCAGGTGTGGGTTTGCCATCTGCCAACGTCGAGCAAACGCCAAACTGACGTCAGCATTCGTCAGCTCCGACTCAACATCGTCAGAAGTACAAACGAATGCCGAAGAATACGTCGCGTTTCTCCAGGAACAGCCAGGGGGTAAATCCGGGCAGATCACCTTTGTTATCTCCAGGCCTGCCGGTGGTATTCTTGAAGGTACCGTCCGTGTTCTCGTTTTCGCTCGTGTAGCCCAGAGAGTACAGGTAGTTCTGCACCTGATTCTTCCACCATTTGTGGCCGTCCCAGGCCCAGTCCGCGCGGGTCGACACGTCGTTCTGCCACCGACTGAAGTACGTCATGTTCTTGTTGTTGAACAGGTTGATGACGTCGATGTACAGGTACGACCGCACGCCAAACAGGCTGGCAAGCTCCTTCTGGAAGCGCAGATCCCAGCGCTGGTACGGTTTCCAGCGCATGTTGTACTCCACGAGCGGGATCTTGGCCGGGTTCCACGTGAAGTGGCGGCCACGTTTCCAGTTGTAGAGCAGGCCGATGTCGATTCCACCCAGCAGAGAGAAGCCACCCACACTTGGACCGAAGTTCTGCGGGGAGTGGAGCATCAGGTTCAGCTTGATCACCGGCCGCACGTCCGGCTTCGACACCTCCGTCGACACCTGACGCGGCTGACGGCTCGGATCCTCGTAGAAACGGTCGTAGCCAAAGGATCCGCCACTCTCGACCATGTAGTTCAAGCTGGCCCAACCGCTGATCCAGTGGTACACCTCCGGGCGCAACTCCAGGAAGGCCTCCAGACCACGAATGTCGCGGAAGTGGATGTTGGTGGTGTAGTAGTAGTAGCGACCACCGTAGCCCAGCGGGTAGTAGCGGACCGAACCGATCTCGTTGTTGACGTCCTTGTAGTAGCTCGTCACCCGGAGCAAAACCTTGTTAAAGAGGTTGTGCTCGTAGCCGAGCTCGTACTGGATCGTCCTCGGCGGTGCCACACCCGGATTACCGATCTGGTTGATCAGGTTGCCGCGACGGGTGTCGTAGCGGATGCGGTAGCGGTAGTACGCCGACGGCCACTGATACATGTGCCCGTAGTTGAAGAACAGCTTGGCCACATCGCTGATCGGATGCGAAATGCCCAGGCGCGGGCTCAACAGCAGCTTGGTCACATGCTTCAGCGGAATTACTTCAAAGGTGTTGTAGTCGCCGTTCTCATCCAGCGTGTGTCCGGGCAACAGGTAACGGCTCCAGGGGCCTGCCACCGTGTCGTCCGTAGCGCTGACGTTGATCATCGGGAAGTCCGCCGTCCGGATCCAGTCGGCGCGCAGACCGACGTTGGCGACAAAACCCGAGAACTCCATCTTGTCCTGGGCGTAGATGCCGCCCCAGAGCTCGCCGTCCACCTTCGAATTCTCGAGGCTACCACCGTTCACCGACGGGTCAATGCGCTCGTACAGGAGGCGGATCTTGTCGCGATGCAACTGGAAGCCGGCATCGATCTGGTGATGCGGGGTCACCTGGCTCACGATCGAGTAAGCCAGATCGAACGACCGCGAGTACGTCAGGTTGTTCTGGACGTTACACGACTCCATCCGGTACTCGCCCGTGATGTCGCGCCAGTTGATAGGACCGTAGCCCTTCGGCGCCTCGTCGTACCAGTAGTCGCCAATCTTGATCAGCGCCCAGTCGCGCCAGTGGTCCCAACCCTCGGCGCCAGCTCTGGCCATCGAGTCCGCGTAGGCCTCGGTCCCGATGTTACCCTGGTTCACGCCCGATGGGCCACCAGAGGTAGGCATACCTTCGTTACGCACCGGACCGTAGCGACCGATCTTGAGGCCGCTGGTGCCAGGCATCGGAGCGGTGTTCCGGTAGTGGTCGATTTCGCCGTAGTCGATGCCCGCGATGGAAACGCGCAGTTCCTGGTAGGTTTTCTGAGAGAGCGTGTGCGTCAGGCTCACGTTGTAGATGTAGCGAGAACGCGTACCAGGCGTCTGGCAATCCAGGTACCACATTTTGTTGGTCGAACCGAGCGTGTAGAACGGGTTCATCGAAATCCAGCCCGTCGTGCCCGGTCCCTGACCTCCGTTGGTACCTTTCTGGTAGGAGTAGAATCCACCGAGATTCACCTTCAAGTTCTTGCCGAACCAGGTCGTGATCTTGGCGCGAACGCGATCCTCGTGGTAGTCGCGCTCAGGCGAGGGGTAGGCGTACTCGGTTTGCTCTTTGTAGTAGCTCACAAAGAAGGTCGTCTTGTTCAGGTTGTAAAGGAACGGAACCGGCCCACCGAAGGTGACATCGGCACGGTAGTCGGGATCCAGTCCCTCTTCCTGCCACACGAGGTCGTCGGGATTGATTCCATCCTTGAACTTGACGATGCCCATCTTGGCCAGTTTCTTGAGCATCTCGATGGAATCTTTGGAGCGGTGACGCCACAACCAGCGCGCGTACAGCTCCTGGGGTTTCCCGTAGTGGGGATCACCGGGTTTCAGCCGCTGCGTAGCGACGTTGTTCCAACCCTCGAAGAATGTGCTAATGTCATCACCATTCTTGTCCTTGCCCTGACCCGTGTTGGAAATGGCGTTGGGATCCCAATTGCCATTGGCGTCCCAAACGGTTGTGAAGGGCTGGCAAACCGGTGACTCGTGGGAGAAAATAGAGGGCCCAAAGTGCTTCAGTCCAGGTGGGCTGTACTGGAAGTTCACACTTCCATGGTACTTGGGGCCACCTTCCTTAGTAACCACGTTCACCAGACCGGAACGCAGGTTGCCGTAGCGAGCGCTGAATCCACCGGTCTGGAGCTTGATCTCCTGAACGGCATCCAGGTTGACCCGGTAGTACGGTCTCTGAACCAGCGGGTCCGTCTGGGGAACGCCGTCCACGATGAACTGCGACTCTTCCAGGCTCGACCCACGGATGCCTGGCCGGTCTTCCCACGCGCTCACGGCGTCCACACCCACCTGCGCCGTGACCACGTTGGCCACGTTCTGGTAACGCCCGGTGCTCAGTTCCTCTGGGTCGATGTTTCGCTCTGTTCCGGAGATGTCAGGCTGCACGATCGGCCTTTGGGCGGTGACCACGACCTCTTTCCCCTCCACAACCTGCTGTTGCAGGCTGAAATTGACGGTGGTGGTCAGGTCGATGGACACGCGCACACCTTTCTGGACCACGGGGGAATAACCGATCATTTGTGCCCGCAGAGTGTACAACCCCGGAGGCACATTGATGATGAAGTACTCGCCGTTTTCGTCAGTGGCCGCACCCATTTGCGTGCCTTCGATGATCACGTTGGCGCCGGGTAGCGGATCACCTGTAGCGGCGTCGACAACTTTTCCGGCGATTTTGCCGGTCGTCCCGGCCATGGCCGCTGGCGACAGCCCCGCTACCACCAGGGCCAGAGCGGCGATCATGCCCAGAAGCTTAAATGTCGATCCTTTCATTGGCTCATTCCTTTGCTTTTCCGTGGTTCTTTCGACGACGGCTAACCGACCCCCTCAAAGCGTCTTCGTTTGGCGGCCTCACCTCCTTTCCCAATTTTTGTTTTCTAAATTCCCCCGCAGAACGTCGTCTCGCAAGTTCTGGTCTACCACCTCCTCTCTTCGGTGTAGTTGTGGTTGAGTTCGGTCCATGCCGCGAGCGGTCGCCTGGCCTTGTCATGGCGAACAGTGCGTCCAGTTAACCTTGCCACTGTGCTTCTGAACATGCCCGACCGACCGCACACAAAATCCTCTCCATCTTCGAAGCAAGGTACGAGGAACAATCCGTGCAAAAGCAGGAAGCGTTGCTGAAACAACAGCCCAGCCTCTCTAAACCAGTGCTGTCGCGCACTTGGGTCACGTACTCAACAGCAAGCCGCACTGGCTTGGGCTACCGAATCTAACGTGGCGGTTAGAGGTCTTCCTTGCGGTCGAGGCACTACCTCGCTTCCCGTGAAAGGTGCAGACAACTTTAGCGCAACTGCTGATCCGCGGTCCGGACTAATTCCGCACAAACCGTAGCACGAAACGCAGCATACACACTGTTTCTGGCGTGGAGTAACCGACGCCAACCAAATGGCCGTGCCCCGAACGCACCATTCCAAGGGAATTTGGGTAAGGCAGGTTCGTAAGAGAGGGCAGACCACCTGGAAAGTTGAGCGAATGAAGAAATCTCAGAAAGACCTTCGGAAGGGATCGGGGTCGTTTGGGCGCTTTCCACCGACATGAGCCATCCAAAATTCCTTCGACCCCATTTGGACGCACTCCTGCCCCCACCAATTCGGTCAACTGTGTTCGTCTCTCCCCACCCGCACCCACCGGCCTCAGGTTGAAAAGGTTTGATCAAGGGAGAGTCCACGTCACATCCTCTTGGTCGTTAGCAGGCACACGTTCCCCCTCTGCTGTTACCGTTACCAGCTCTGCGCGAAATTAGCAAGGTTGCAACAATTTGTCAAGAGAAATTTGAGGATTGTTCAATTTTTTCTGGAAATATTAACGCGAAAGGCAGGACTCTTTCCCCCTTGGAATGTCTTGCGCGCTGAACTCAACTCTGTGGTGGGCAACGGCTTAGCACCGCCACACAACCGGGAGCCGCCCCTGCGTCGCCGGTTCGTTCACGCAACGAAAAACCCGACCTGTTGTCAGGTCGGGTTCCGTAAAGTCGGGGCGCCGAGATTCGAACTCGGGACCTCCTGCTCCCAAAGCAGGCGCGCTAACCGGGCTGCGCTACGCCCCGTCTCTGGCATGCTTCAATTCGCGCTGCTTTCACCCCCGTCCCAGGCCATCAGGATCTCCGCAGCCTTTCGAAACGCTTTGCCCCTGTGGCTGATGGCATTCTTCTCTTCGGTGCTCATTTCGGCAAACGTCTTGCCCACTTCTGGCACGAAAAACACAGGGTCGTAGCCAAATCCGCCTTCACCACGAGGCTCTTCCAGGATGACCCCTTCGCACACACCCTCGGCTGTTACTTCGCGTTCGCCGTCTACGATGGCGGCCACACACCGGAACCGCGCCGCCCGTTTCTCTCGCGGTACACCCTGCAGTTCCCGAAGCAGCTTCTGCACGTTGTCCGCATAGGTGGCGTTCTCCCCCGCGTAGCGACTCGAGTAAACCCCTGGGCGACCGCCCAGAGCGTCAACTTCCAGACCGGTGTCGTCGGCCACTGTCAAAAGCCCTGTTGCGGCGGCCACTTCTCGCGCCTTCTTCAGGGCGTTCTCTTCAAGAGTAGCGCCGTCCTCCTCTACCTCCGGAAAATCGTCGAAATCGTCCAGAGTGAGTAGCTTAAAACGCTCAGGATCCAGCAGACGTGCAATTTCGCGCAGCTTGTCGCGATTTCGCGTTGCCAGTACTACTCGGCGCCGTTCAGCAGCCACAGAACTCCCCTACCCGCCAAATACTTCGTCGTGGTTGCACTTGCAAACCATTACTATGCTGGTGTTAAAGCGCCACGCTCCCGTCCGTGGGCTTTTCTCCGAACTGATCACCTTGACGGGCTTCAGAGGCTCCCCACAAACGGGACAGTGGGAGTAGAAGTCCATGGTTTGCTTGCGCAGTTTATCAACGAAGGACCGTTCTCTTTTGGCCATCCTGAAACTCCTCTTTCGATTTCTCGCGGTACCTCAGTGGTTCTCGCCCAATTTGCAGCGCGTCTAAGTTAAAAATTCTCAGGAAAAAGTCAACAGAAACGGACGCGCAGATCCCCCTTTTGCAGCAGCGAGTTTCTACGCCTGCCCCCGGTGTCGCGTTCCAGCCATGCCGCTTAACACGAGCAAGAAAATGACCTGTGCAGGATCACAGCGGCATCTGGACCGATTTGCCCGGCCCTCTCAAAAGCTGGCCTTCAACTCCAGAAACAGACGATCCTGATCCGCCATGCGTCCGAACGGGGTTCCAGGCCTGCCACCGAAGAACACACCGCCAACAGTGATGTTCAGAGCGTCCGCTGGCTGGTAGTTCACGAAGGCAAGGGCGAAACGATCGTGGGTGTCTGCGTTCACGACGCCGATCAGCTGCGCGCTCCAGTAATTTGCCGGTTCCCAGTGCAGCCGCGCAGACCACGACGTCCGCCGCCTTGGTTCTGGTGAGTACGGGACGTGCATCTGCCGCCAGGCGAGAGCGTCGCTCTCCAGGTGTTGCTTCAACCAGCCCTCAAGTACCCACTGAGCTACCAGGCCAAAGTCATCCGTTGGCGTGTAGTCGAGAGCAAGAACTGTCTGGTAGTGCGGGTTCGGCAGCCACGGATCGGTGCCGCTCAGGTCACGTGTACGCGTGTACGCGCCTTCTCCACGAATGCCCCAGCGCCCGAAAACCTTCTGAAAATCCCCTCCAAAGATTTGCACCTTCGGGTAGAATTGCTCGAGGCCCAGTACACAGGGGTCCGGGATGCAGCGCACCGCCGTTCGCATCTGCGGCTGGTGCTGGTTGCCGCGGTAGTAACTGACGGACCAGTCCACCCCACCCAGGTTGTGCATCAGGCGGAAGGCGATCTGCCCGTTGTGCAGCTTCGCCTCAGGCAGCGATGTGCCAAACCAGCGTGGCATCCCGTCCCCTCCGCCGTGCATGCCCGATCCCATTCCGGGGATGCGGTCCGGAGTAAACACGGGCACAAAAACGCCTTCCAGCGTGAACTGGCCCAGGTAAAGGTCCGCTTTAATCGCGTTCACTGCAAGCCGGTAATCCTCAATCTCAGCGGAAATGTTCGCGTAGTCCCAGGGGTTGATGTTGTCAGTCGGATTGATCCATTCCGTCTTCCCCCAGAAGATGAATTGCTTGCCGATCCGGAGATCCAGCCACGGCGAGTACAGGTCGATGTACATTTCGACCGGGTAGATTTCGACGTTCGCGCCGCGGTCTTCCTGGAACCTGCTTCGCCCCCTGACCTCGTCCACGTCAAAATCCAGGGATCCGAAGAACGCAGCCCGGTCCCCGAGCGTCTGACTTACGGTCAACTGCATCCGGGTTCCGGTTCTCGAGATGGCGTCGCTGCTCTCCCAACGGTTGTGGTGGTAAAACTTCACGTAACCACTCAGAGGCGTCTGAGCGAACGACACCATTTGCCAAAACAAAACGCTAACGACGACTCCAAATCCGAGACGTCTGTTCATGGCTTTACCCGCTTTTTGGGTTCCAATGCAGCTTGCCCCGCAAAGACGGTTCCAAGTTCACTCTACAAACCATCCGATGGAACGATTGTCGCACTGACTCATCATTTCGGGGCAGCGGCTCGGCAGTGCAGACCGTGTCCGTCCGGCTCAAGCCCGCCACCCTCTCCAGCACTTCCCGCCACGGCGCGAACAGACAGGCACGCTCCTGGCGAACCGAAGGCTCCGCGCCTCCCGGGTCTCACAGTCCACGCTGCAGGTAACGCACGGTGAAAATCCTGTCTGGCAACCCCACGTTGACTTCCAGATTCTCGAAGCGCATTTCGCTGGTGTGGTCGATCTGAACATCCTTCATGATCATGTGCGTGGCGAACCAGATGCCACCGATGTGTTTCGTTTCCGGCACGCGCAGTTCTTTCCATTTGTCGCCGTCTTTGTCGTAGTACTCCGCGTAAACCGTCGTGAAAATGTCCTTCCGAATCCAGCGGATGATCTTGCTGTAGCGCGTGTCTTTGCGAATTTGCTCGGTGGCCGGATCGCACTCCACCACGTAGCAGTCTTTTCCTTCCCACTGAGCGTCCTGCAGCCGCTTGTACACCCAGTCGTCGAGTTTGGGGCGACCAATGTCGTAGTAGCTGAAGTCGGAGCCCATGAAATTGCCGCCCCGACCGCTGGCCGTGATGCGATTCACCCGGCGCAGTGCGGGAAGATAAAGGTAACGGTCGTCATCCCGGTCCTTGTGCTCGATCACGAGAAAACCCGTACCCTTCACGTCCGCGGGGGCAATGAAACGCATGAGCATCATGGTTTCATCTTTCGAGCGCTTTTTGGAATAGAACTTCAGCCGCCTCTCGCGCACCTGCCCACGGGCGTTGGTCAGAATCATCACCAGGTCGCCTCGCATGTCCTTCCAGTCCCCGCTCGCCAGCACCTTTTCCATGATCTGCCGGCCCGTGAGCTGGTCTTGCGGCTGTGCGCCGATCGGACCTGCAACCACGGCCGCAGCCAGCACAAAGGACAAACCAAACCAGTATTTGCTGCGCATCATGATCTCAACCTCCTTAGCGTAGACCGTTCACCCCACTACAGCCTGGTCTTCTCCGCCTGAAACTTCGGCTTCAACGTCATGAACAGTGTGGGCAAGATGGTAAGGGCACCCAAACTCGTCCAGACCATGGTCATGGCAATCAGCAGGCCCATCTGGCCGATGCCACGGAACTCCGACAGCAGGAGCACAGCGAATCCCGTTGCGACCGTAGCAGCGTTGAGGAAGATGGCTGTACCCGCTTCGTCCATCGTGCGGACTGTAGCGTCCTCGTACGTGGCGCCTTCGGCGATCTTCATCTGGTAACGGTGGTAGAAATGAATCGCGTAGTCCACACCCACGCCAATGGCGATGCTGGACGTAACCATGGTCATGAGATTCAAGTAGATTCCGCTCCAGCCCATGAAGGCAAAGTTGAGGAAAATGCCGAAGAACAGCGGCAGTGCGTTGAAAACACCCGCGGCAAAGGAACGAAACATGAACGCCGTCAGCAGGAACACGAGCAGCAGTGAAACGATGATGCTCTTGAGCTGCCCGGACACGACGAGATCATTCACTGCCAGGTACAGCTCCGAAGTGCCTGTCAAATCAGCCGGTACGGGCGTGGGGTGCCTTTTCAAATAGGCGCGCACGGCCGAATCGATCCGCTTCAGTTGCGTTCGGCGGTTGCTCTTCAGGAAAGCAGTTACTTTGGCGTGCTGGTAGTTGTAGTCCACAAGATTGGCAAAGTCCTCCGGACCGGCCGACATTTCGTACAGTTGCAGGTACTGGGCAATCAGGTCACGCCCCGAAACTGTGAACGTCTCTTTGCGGCGCACCAGCCGTCCATTCACTTCCTGCTCAACGTAAGTCGTCTCGACTTCGGTTTCCGCCGGGATCCGGAAGTAGGCGGGATTCTCGTTGTGCAAAACCTTGTTGATCCGCCGGATGTAGTCGGCCAGCGACAGCGTGCCTCCCACGCCGGGGATCGTTTTCAGCGAGTCCTCCAGGTCCGCCATTGCAGCCATCACGCGTGGTTCCTTGATGACACCCGGCTTTTGACCTTCGAAAACCACATCCAGGGTCGTACTACCGGCGAAACGCTTGTTGATCTCCTCGTTCGCCTGCCGGATGGGATGGCCGGGTGGGAAATTCTCGATGTCGTTCGACTCGAGAACAATCTTCGGAATACCAAGCAACGAAACAAGCACGATCAGAATGATGCCCACCAGAACGGCTTTCCGGAAACGAACCAGGAATCTTCCGTAAGCCACGAAAATCTTCTCCAACCTGCCCTCGCCTCTGCGGATGAGCGCTTTCGGGATCGGCATCAGCGCCAGCGAGGCCGGAATGAACGTGAGCGAAAGAACCAGGGCGATGAACACACCGTAAGCCGTGAACACTCCCAGCTGGAGAAGCGATCCAACCCGAGATGTGTTGAGAGCCAGGAAACCCGCCATCGTGGTGAGCGAGGTCATGACTACTGGCGCTCTCAGCTCGTTCATGGTCGCCAGAATCAGCTCGCGCTTCTCCGGAATCTTCAGCGAATTCGCCAGGTAGCGGTTCAGAATGTGAATGCCATCTGCCACACCGATGGACATGAGGAGAATCGGCAGAACCGTTGTGGAGTGCGAAAGGGGCGATCCGACGAGCGCCATTGTGCCAATCGTCCACACCACGCTGAGTACCACCACGCCCAGGGGAATCAGCACCAGACGTAGACTGCGGAAGCGCAGGTACGGCAGGAAAAAGACAACCAGCAGGACGACGGGCATGAGCCTGCTCCAGTCGCGGTTCATGCCCACTTCCAGGTAGTAGTTGACCACCGGCTTCCCCGCCGCGAGCAACCTGGCCGGACCTTTTGAAGCCTCCAGAACTTTCAACACCCGCTCCGCAACCTTGCTCGGCCGGGCATCCTTCTTTAAGAAAACCATGATCCCGCCGGCGTGCCCATCCTCGGAAATGATGTTGCCGACGAAGAGGTCGCTGGAAAACAGGCGATCGTGGTAGGCGCGCATCTCCTCCGGCGTACGCGGAACCTCATCCAGGGCCTCGCGCACTTCCATCCCCTCGGGCGTGCCCAAAATGATCTTGACATTCGTGGGCCCCATCACCGAGAATACGCCCTGGACCTTTTCAAGGCTGTCCGTAAGGGCCATGACTTGCTCGATCACGTCCGGCCGGAAGAACGTGTCGGCCTCAGCCATCACAAGAATGATGTCTTTGCTCGGGAAAATCTCGGAGACTTTGTCGTACAGCCGCTTCGCCGGGATGTTCTTTGGCAACGACGCACTGATGTCGGTCTCGACTTTCAGGTACTTCATCGAGTAGCCAAAGAAGCCCGTCAGCGCGAAGACCAGCAACAGGGTCCAAACCGGGTGATCAACCACCCACGAAAAGACTTTCCGCATCGTTCACCCCAGTATCTTTTGACCGCACCCGCTTCCAGCTTCTTCTGTTCAGGTCCGCCCGATCTCGAAAGACCCGCCGTCTCAGGGACACTCGATGCCCCGCCGCAACAGCGCGGCCACTTTTGGCACCAGTGCCCGCACGCTCTCCACTGGCCGGCCGTGCGTCAGCTGAGTGCTCAACATCAACATCAGCCCGCCGACCGTGACCAGCACGGCTTCCTCGTCCACCGGCACAGGACTCTTTTGCAGCTTGCTCAGAAGCGCCTGGTCCAGTGGTTTGCGCAGGTCCCGGTAACGCTTGCGAAACGCCTCGAGCTGCAGACCAGAACCCTTCGCCTGATCCGACTCCCACATGACGTGCAATTTGAAGAAATCGGGAAACTCTTCGTAAAAATCCAGATAGCCGTTCATCAAGTTCTCGATGGCCTCAGCAGCTGTGTCTTCGGACCGAATCCGTGCCATCAGGGACGCAAAGAGACGTTCCGTGTAATGCTCCAGCACGTGTTCGAAAAGTTGAGCCTTTGAACCAAAGTAGTAGTAGATCGTGCCTTTGGCAAGTTCAGCCTCCTCAGCCACCTGGTCCATCGTGGTTTGAGCGTACCCGTCCCGCGCGAAAAGCTTCAGCGCAGCTTTTCGAATCGCCTCAAGCCTCCCCTGTCTTTCGCGTTCTTTTCGTTCCTGAACACCCACGTTGCTCTCCGCAGCATTCTTACTTAGCTTGGCGGTACCTGGCCAAAGTGAGTTTAGCTCAACGTTCACCCGCTGTCAAACACAGATCCCAAACGATTTCTTTTCCCCTCACTCCAAAAGCAACCAGAACCTACTCTGGGAACCCGCTGTTTCAGCCGGTGTCATCGCCTGTCCGCGCGGATTCTGCCCTCCCCGACGCAACGTAGGGCCTGCATTCTGATTGACTGCTCAGTCGAATTTAGAACAGTCAGTCGATTTTGTCAAGTGCTTTTTGCTGTTTCGGGGCAATCGCGGCCTTCGCCCAGCGATTTGATCGCTGGGCTACGCTGAGGAACCGCCTGCTGAAGCAGGCTTTGCACCCCCTTCAACGAAACGAAACTCTTCCCACGTAGCGCTCTGTGCCACGTAGCGATGACAGGAGTCATTGTACCTGCCTGGAGCGCAAAATC
>JAADFT010000547.1 GCA_013152765.1 Calditrichota bacterium
GTGCTGCTGTAACCACTCCTCAAACGCTTTGCGGGTCATCTGTCCCGCAGCCACTTGCAGGATGACCCGTTCTTGTTCGTCCGTCGAAGCGTCAATTTCATACCCGTTCAACACCAGGAATGTCTCCATGACGGCATGCCCTGTGCGCTTGTTACCATCGAGGAAAGGGTGGTTCTTGATGAGCGAGAAGCCCAAAGCCGCGGTTTTCTCAACAATCGAGACGTAGAGCTCTTGTCCGTCGAAAGTCATACGAGGTTGGGCGAGAGCCGATTCGAGCGCGTTCAAGTCGCGTACCCCTACTGCTCCACCGGATTGCTCCATGATCCGCAAATATAGGTCGAGCACCTCGCTCAGAGTGGGGTAACGCATCGGTATCTAAGCCTTTGCCAGCCGCCGGTAGAGTTCGGCGTTCTTGGTAAGAACGTAGTCGACAGCTTGCCGAAAGGCTTCGTCAGGTAGCGTGAGCAACTCCTCGAGAGTAACCCGAAACAACTCCTCCGGGGTAACATGGTAACGGTCGGCCTTCTCTTTCAACTGGATCCACTTTTCCTCTGAAAGGGTAACTCTAAGTGTTGCCATCTTCACCTCTTCAACGTTGCTAGTTACGACGCCAACGACACCTGGTCACAGGTCGTTTACTGTCCTGCGCAGCGGCTGAGGTATCTCCGGGGTTGGCACTGGCCATTCCTCACATATTTGACGGCGATTAGCTGAACCCAGATCCCTGCAACTCCTTCGGGAACACACGCTGATCAGCCCCTTTTTCCAAGTGCACGTATGTCGGTTTCGGGGCGTCGCTCGTGAGGACGATTTCGGCCTCAAACTCCAGGCATGAGGTGCCACGGGCCAGAAGCTTAAGTTACCACGGCAGGATACTTATCAGTGGCAGAAGCTCCAGAGGTTCACCCAGGGGCATCTGCTTCTTCCCTCATCTGATCTTGGACGTCGGAAATCCTGCCGTGTCGTCGATCGTATTCCCAGATCGCGAGGTCTACCTCCTGGACCGACCAGCCTAATTCTTTGGCCAGCTCGCTAACCCTGTGAAGGTACCTTTTGTAGTCCGAAATTCGGAACGAACTCTTTAGTCCCCCAAATACTTGTCTCCACACTCGGTAGTCGATGACCGCGTACTCCTCTGGAAAAACCAGCGCCAGCACCGCTGATGCTACCGGAACTCCTACTCCCCGAAGTGTGCACAGAATGCCCATCCGCAATTCGAGTTGATACTCCCTGTCAGGATGAACGATTCGAAATGCAGCTTGTGTTACCTCCCGAATTACTCGGTCGTCAGTTTCGCGTCGGCTTCTTAGCCTGGCGTACTGACCTCTCAACTTCCAGCGTAAGATTTCGTCGAACTCGGAAGCGGTGAGGTAAAATGGTTCCCGTTGCCTGCGAAGACGCTGGAATTTCTCCTTCAATCGTTGGGTCCACTCATAATCATGACTTGAAGTTCGATACGGCACAAGTTCTGAGGCAGCTATCAAGTTTTCAAACCTTTGCAGTTGACCAGACAGGGTTGGCTACTTCGCAAAAGCCAGAACCCAAGCGAGCCTGGGGTACACTGCGATTGACATGCGGCGCAAACCGAATCCAGAATGTAAACCGCAACACGGTTGAGACAGTTTTTTGGTAAGGTCGAGGACACCTTGTGAAATTTGAGCAGCTCCTTCCAGAAATGCAAGCGCAAAATTCTGCCCGCAATTTCCACCAATGGAGTGCCCAAATCTTCCGGCACTCAATAACGCTCTCGGCCCGACCGCAGATGAACGCCGATACACGCAGATCTTGTTCGGAAAGCGGCGCTGGTTGGGGCCACTGGTTTGCCCCAGCGTCACTTTTGGATTGAAAAGGAGACAGCATTTCGAAGAATTGCGTTTCAACGCAGGTGCTCTCTGCGAGGCCTCTGCGTCCTCGGCGGCTCTGTGGTTTGGAGAACGGAGACCGCGGTACGGGTCCAGGTCTCCCTGCCCCTTGATCGATTCCCACCGAATTCCTACATTCCGGGCGCTGTCTTGGGCCGGAGGTTACTCGCCTGGTCCGGACTAAGCAGCACGTCGCTCAACGGGCCTGGCGGTTTCGGGAAGGACCGCCGCCTGGCTGCGGGGGAACTTCGGGTCGTTGTGACAGGTGGTGTGGACGTGCCAAAGCAAAGGGAGGAACGTTGCAGGAAGAAGAGCTCTACACGCTGATCGCCGAAGAACTGGGCTGGATCCAGGTCAAAAACACCGTGGAGCTGCTTGACGAGGGCAACACCGTTCCGTTCATCGCGCGGTACCGGAAAGAGCGGACGGGGAGTCTGGACGAGGAGAAAATCCGGGCGATCGAGGATCGGATTCGCTACCTGCGTTCGCTGGAAGAACGCAAGGCGGCTGTGTTGCGAAGCATCGAGGAACAGGGCAAGCTCACGCCTGAACTTGCCGAGAAAATCAAGGCCGCCACGAAGCTGCAAGAGGTGGAAGACCTTTACCTGCCGTTTCGCCCGAAGCGGCGTACCAGGGCCACGATCGCTAAAGAGCGCGGACTGGAGCCGCTTGCCCAACTCATCCTGGCGCAGGAAATCGAAGAAGGCGATCCGCTTGAGCTGGCGCAGCCCTTTGTGGACCCCGAGAAAGAGGTGCCCGACGCCGAAGCGGCTTTGGCCGGGGCCAGAGACATCGTGGCCGAAGTGGTTTCCGACGACGCTGAGGTCAGAAAAATTGCCCGCGAGATGACCACGGCGGAAGGGGTACTCACGTCCGAGGCCAAGAATCCCGAGGATCTCGGTGTGTACGACATGTACGCCGAGTACAGCGAGCCCGTGCGAAAGATCCCACCCCACCGGATTCTGGCGATCAACCGTGGCGAGCGCGAAGGGTACCTGCGCGTGCACGTCGAAGCGCCGGAGAGCAGGATTGTAGCCGCAATCGAAGAGCGCTACGTGACCAACCCGCGTAGCGTGTTCACGGAGCACCTGCGTGCCGCCATCGCTGACGCCTACAACCGCCTGGTGGCGCCAGCCATCGAGCGCGAAATCCGCAACGCGCTCACCGACAAGGCCGAAGAGCACGCCATCCAGGTGTTCGCCCGCAACCTGCGCGCTTTGCTGCTCACGCCGCCGGTGCGGGGCAAGGTCATCATGGGCATCGACCCGGGTTACCGGACCGGCTGCAAGGTGGCCGTGATCGACCCGACGGGCAAGTACCTGGAAGGCACGACCATCTACCCGCACGAGCCCCAGCGACGCTGGAACGAGGCGAAGGTCATTCTCGAGGAGCTAATTGAAAAGTACGACGTCGACATTGTTGGGATTGGCAACGGTACGGCCAGCCGGGAGACGGAGCTCCTCGTGGCGGAGGTGATCTCCGAGTTCGAGGGCGAGCGCGAGGTCGTTTACACGATCGTGAACGAGGCAGGTGCTTCGGTGTACTCGGCGTCGCCGGTGGCGAAGAAAGAGTTCCCCGACCTCGAAGCCTCCATGCGGGGGAACATCTCGATCGCGCGCCGGCTGCTGGACCCGCTCTCGGAGCTGGTCAAAATCGAGCCGCGCAGCCTCGGTGTTGGGCTCTACCA
>JAADFT010000548.1 GCA_013152765.1 Calditrichota bacterium
TCCGGGCCCAGCACCCGCACTGAGAGCCTGTCTCACCTTCTCGCCCGCTGCACCGCCTCAACCAGGCGACGAGCCTGCTCTTCTACGTCATCCGAATTCAGCAGAGAGGAGATCACAGCCACACCGTCAGCGCCAGCGCGGACAACCTGACCCGCATTCTCCGGCGTCACTCCGCCAATGCCCACAACCGGGCAGGGGATCCTGTCCCGAACTTTTGCGATCAACGATGGCCCGGGAACCCGGTACTCCGGTTTGGTCGCGGTCGCGAACATGGCACCAATGCCAAGGTAGTCAGGCGCGAACGCTAACGCCCGCGTTACCTCCTCTTCGGAACTGGCGGAAAGCCCCAGCAGCCTTTCTTCCCCAATGAGCTTGCGCGTCACGTCCGGGGGCAAGTCGCTCCAGCCGACATGAACGCCGTCCGCGTCCACCGCCAGAGCCACATCCACACGGTCGTTCACGACAAAAGGCACCCCGAAGTTTCGCGTAACCTCACGAACCTCGAGTGCCTCGAAGTAAAAATCCCTGCCTCCCGACACCTTGTCCCGCAGTTGAACGATCCCGGCTCCTCCCCGAATTGCCGCCTCAGCCAGCTGCGCAAACGAGCGCTGCCCAACGAACTCTCGATCCAAAATCGCGTACAGCGACCAGTCAATTTTCCGGGGGTCAAATCGCCGTTTCGTCACCTTCGGCAGGTCCGGGCTTGTGTCAAGATTTGAACAGTCAAGACATCGAAATGTAGCCCGCGAAAAAACAAAACGCAAGGGCTAAGTGGAAGGGTTTGCACGCCGTCACCTGCGCGCGCCTGGCACCAGAGCGTGGCCTTCGAGCGTGGGGACTACGTGAATGGAGTCCAATGAAACACACAACGGGAGATCCCCTTCGAAACCAATTGAACGCAAGTACTGGCCATGTGCGGAAGCGGCGAGCACCCCCAGCGGATCCTCACGGTGCTCTTCAGCAAACTGTACTGCGAGCAGTGCCGCGTCATCCAGCTGGCCGTCATCCAGAGCCAGCAGACTCTGGATCTCAGCAGCCAGAATCCCCGCTGCGAAGAAATCTTCCACACCAAATCGCCGCAGCCGACCAGCGCAAACAAGCGTAATGTCGCGGCCGGAAGAAGCCGCGCTGCGTGCAACCTCCGTCGTGTTCACAAGCCCGGCAAGCACGACCTCACCACCCTCACGTGCGCGCGCAAGAGCGTAGGTCGCGTTCGAACTCGTGAACACCAGGGTGCGACCTGCAACCCGCTGCCGTGTGTACTCGCGCGGCGAATTCCCCAGATCAAACCCGGGCAAGCGTACGCCGCCGCGTTCCCCGCAAAGGAGCACGTTGTGTCGACCCAAAGCAGCGGCCTGTCGTTTCGCTCCCCGCACGCTCGCCACCGGAACAACCTCGCTGGCCCCGTTCGCCAGCGCCACAGCCACGGACGTACCAGCACGCAGCACGTCGATCACCACGACAAAACGCCCCCGAAGCTCTCGGGGCCTAACTTCCGCTGGCACAAGCGCTACTTCCAGCCGAGCCACCTCGCCGCTTCCCTTCTGGCCTTCTCGATCCAACCCGATCAGTAGGGTCGCTTGTAGAACGGGGTTTCCACAATCTGTCCTTTTGTCCTGCGTCCCCGAATGTCGACAAGCAGAGGCGTCCCTACGTCCGCATGGTCGATCGCCACGTAGCCCATGCCAATGCTCTTTTCCAGCATTGGCGAGAATGTGCCGGACGTGACGTGCCCGAGCTCCACATCGCCCGTCTCATCGAAAATCTTGTAGCCGTGGCGCGGAAAAGCACGGCCTTCGACCTCGAAACCGACCAGTTTACGCTTAAGCCCCTCCTCTTTGATTTTCAAAAGCGCGTCCCGGCCAACAAAGTCTCCCTTTTTGAGTTTCACGATCCAGCCCAGGCCAGCCTCAAGCGGATTCGTGGTCTCGTCGATGTCGTTCCCGTAGAGGCAGTACTTCATTTCGAGACGAAGGGTGTCGCGGGCACCCAGCCCAACCGGTTCGATGTCGTACTCCGCCCCGGCCTCAAAGATGGCTTCCCAGACCGGCACGGTCTGCTCGCGCGCCACACAAACCTCGAAACCATCTTCTCCGGTGTAGCCTGTCCGCGACACAATTGCGTCCACACCAGCCACTTTGCCCTCGTCGAGCCAGTAGTACTTGATTTGCGACAGATCAAGATCCGTGATCTTTTGCAGCGTGGCCTCCGCGTAACGTCCCTGCACAGCGATCAGGCTGAGCTCGTCGCTTCGGTTCACCATTTCCACGTCGTCGGGCTTGCGTTCGGCCAGCCAGTTCCAGTCTTTTTCAATGTTTGCCGCGTTGACCACCATCATGTACCCGTCCGGCAACCGGTAGACAATGAGGTCGTCAACGATGCCGCCGTGCTCGTAGCACATGGTCGAGTACTGCGCCTGGTGGACTTCGAGCTTCGCTACATTGTTGGTAGTCATGTACTGCAGAAAATCGAGAGCACCGTTTCCCCTGAAAAAGAACTCGCCCATGTGGGACACGTCGAATACCCCCACGGTCGTCCGCACACGTTTGTGCTCCTCGAAAATTCCGCGGTACTGGATGGGCATCCAGTAACCCGCGAATTCAACCATCTTCGCGCCAAGCTGTTTGTGAACTTCGTAGAGAGCCGTTTTTTTCGGTTCCACCGTGTTTCCTCTCCTACTTGCGGACTTTTTTGAGCGCTTCAGCCATGCGATCCAGAGCCTTCTGAATGTTCTCAACCGAGTTCGCGTACGAAAACCGCAAGTAACCCTCGCCGTACGCTCCGAATGCTGTTCCGGACAAACTGGCCACTCCGGCTTCGTAGAGCAAGAAGTTCTCCAACTCCGTCGTGCTCATCGGGATGCCCGTGACGTTCGGGAAAACGTAGAAGGCCCCGTGCGGCCGGAGGCAAGAAATGCCGTCGATCTGATTCAGACCGTCCACGATTACATCCCGACGGCGGCGGAATTCCTCTGCCATGCGGCGCGCTTCGTCCTGCGGTCCCGTGAGGGCTTCCACACCCGCCTTCTGGATGAATGTCGCTGTGCACGAATTGCTGTTCACCATCAAACGGGCAATCTTCTCCGCCAGCGGCACTGGCATCACCCCGTAACCAAGGCGCCATCCCGTCATGGCGTAGGTCTTCGAAAAACCGTCCAGGATGATGGTCTGCTCGGTCATGTCAGGAAGCGAAGCGATGCTCAGGAAGTCACCCTCGTAAAGGATGTCCTTGTACACCTCGTCGGAGAGAATCCAGATATCGCGGCCACGCACCATGTCGGCGATGGCTTCGAGGTCGCCTCTCGAGAGAACACCACCCGTCGGATTGTGAGGCGAGTTAAGGATGATCATTCGCGTCTTGTCGGTGATCAGGCTCGCGAGCTCATCGACATCGAAGCTAAATTCTCGATCTTCGCGAAGTCGGATGGGCACGGGTTTCGCATTGATGAAGTTGATCACCGATTCGTAGATCGGAAAACCAGGATTCGGGTAGATGACCTCCTCGCCCTCGTCCACACACGCCAGGATGCTGAAGAACATGATCGGCTTCGCCCCTGGTGTAACCACCACGTTTTCCGGTCCCACCTGGATGTTTCGCCGTTTCGACGCATCCTGGGCAATGGCCTCGCGGAGCTCCGGCAGCCCAGGGGCCGGTCCGTAATGGGTGTAGCCTTCGCGCAGAGCCCGTACCGCCGCCTCTACGATATTCCGCGGTGTGTCGAAGTCCGGTTCACCGATCTCAAGATGAATGACTTCCTTCCCTTCCGCTTCCAGAGCTTTGGCTTTCGCCAGCATTTCGAAGGCCGTCTCGGTGCCAAGTCGCTCCATCCTCTCGGCGAATTTCATGACACCTCCTTAGCTTGTTCAAGGTCCCTTGTTCCCTTCACAGATCGAAAACAAAAAAGGACAGCCAGATGTGACTGTCCTTCACCCGTTCCACCGCAGACCAAGCCCGCGACATCCTAAGAGCAAACACCAGGTACAGGTCAAACCGACGTTTGCACAGAGTCTGTTCGCCAGGCCCGTCATGCATTTCTCCGTGTAGCTGCTCACAACCTCCCACGTTTCGGTCTCATGATAAGAATTGCCCTTCAATTTGTCAAGCCGTATCTGGTGGTGAAAGCGGCAGCAAGCTGCCGCACTCCAAAAACCCACCGTTCGTTTCAGAGAAGCATTGTTTAGCAAACGCAAAATTTGCCCTTGCTCCGTTCAAGATTCTGCCGTACCTTCATGCGTAACCGCTGAGAACGGCACCCCGCACGGACCGCGATGTCCGTTCGAAGACACGTGCAGTTTCTCAGGAAGGCCTGAGCCAAGGAGACGCACCATGAACCGTCGTCAGAAGACAAGCCTGATCATTGCCGCGATCATCGCTGGCATTTTGATCTTCCTGCGTAGTGGCGTGGGTGTGTACATCAACGCCATCTGGTTCTCTAAGCTGGGCTACCTGAGTGTCTACACCAAATCGCTTACCGCAAAGTGGGCGTTCTTCCTCGGTGGATTTCTGGTCTCAGCCCTCTTCCTCTACATCAACGGGTGGTTCGCCCTGCGAGCTGCACCCCAGCGCATCGTGCTGACACTGGACGACGTGAGCATCTCGATTCCGAAACTCATCAAATTGCAAAAGGCCCTCGTCGCTTTGGCGGCCTTCTTTGTCGGCCTGATCTTCGCCGGCGCCATCTCCACACGCTGGTTGCAGATCCTGGCTTTCTTTGAACGACAACCGTTCGGCGCTACGGACCCTGTTTTCGGCAAGGACATCGGCTTCTACGTGTTTTCGTTACCTGTGTACGTGCTGGGAACAACCTGGCTCATGTGGCTGTTCATCCTGGCCTTCGGCCTGTCCGCCGTGATTTACTTCCTCGGTGGCAGCTTCCTCAGCCGACTCAAAGAGCTGCGAGCTGTTGCCAAAGCGCACCTCTCGATTCTGGCCGCGCTCACTCTTCTGGTGCTCGCCGGACGTTTTTGGCTGGAGCGCTTCCAGCTTCTTTACTCTCGCACAGGAGCCGTGTTCGGCGCTGGCTACGCCGACATCCACGCCAAGCTGCCGGCTTACTGGATCATGGTCATCGCCACGCTGGTGATCGTGGTGGGGATTCTTCTGGCCATCACAAGACGGGGCTGGAAAATCGTGGTTGCAGGCACCGCCCTGTTCGTGCTGATGCTCGTCCTTGCCGTGGGCATCTACCCAAGCCTGGTTCAGAAGCTTGTGGTTGAACCGAACGAGCTCGAGAAAGAGAAGCCCTACATCGCCCACAACATTCGCCTTACCCGTCTGGCCTACGGGCTCGAGTCGGTTGAGGAAAAGGGGTTTGACCCAAGCGGGTCGATCACTTACAACGACCTTCTGAAGTACCAGTCGACCGTGCGCAACATGCGACTGTGGGACTGGCGCCCGCTTCATGCCACCTACAGCCAGTTGCAAGAAATTCGCTTGTACTACGATTTCCACGATGTCGACGTGGACCGCTACATGTTCGGCAACGACTACCGGCAGGTGATGTTGTCAGCGCGAGAGTTGAACTACGACCAGATCCCCGCCCAGGCACGCACGTGGGTGAACCTGCACCTCAAATACACGCACGGCTACGGGGTTGTCATGAACCCGGTGAACCTGGTCACGGAAGAGGGGCTGCCCTACTTCTTCATCAAGGACATCCCACCGGTGGTCACCGTCGACATCGAGCTCGACCAGCCGGCCATCTACTACGGCGAAGAGACCACGGAATACGCCCTCGTGAAGACGGCGACCGAAGAGTTCGACTACCCCGTGGGCGAGCGGAACAAGTTCACGACCTACACCGGAAGCGGTGGAGTGAAAATCGGCTCTCTTCTGCGAAGGCTGGCTTTTGCCTACGAGTTTGGCAGCGCAAAACTGATCCTGACCAGTTACATCACCGGCGACAGCCGCATCATGTACCATCGTACGATTTCCGAGCGAATTCGCACCGTGGCTCCTTTCCTTCTCTACGAGAATGATCCCTACGTCGTGATCGTGAACGGGCGCCTTTTCTGGATCGAGGACGGCTACACAACAAGCAACACATTCCCGTACTCTGAACCCTACCAGAACAAGTTCAACTACATCCGAAACAGTGTCAAGGTCGTGGTCGACGCTTACAACGGCGACGTCTCATTCTACATCGCTGATCCCAAGGATCCGATTATTCGCGCTTACGCAGCAATTTTCCCGAAACTGTTTAAACCGCTGAGCGAGCTTCCGGACGAGTTCAAGCGCCACCTGCGCTACCCGGTGGGACTGTTCTCGGTGCAGACCAGCATGTACGCCACCTACCACATGCGCGACCCACAAACTTTTTACAACCGGGAAGACGTGTGGCAGATCCCGCGAGAGGTCTACGCCGGGGCCGAGCAGCCGATGGAACCTTACTACGTGCTGATGCAGCTCCCTGGCGAGTCGGAAGGCGAGTACATTCTCATGCTCCCGTTTACACCCAAGGAAAAGGACAACATGATTGCCTGGATCGCCGCCCGGTGCGACCCTCCCAATTACGGTCAAATGTTTGCCTACATGCTGCCCAAGCAGCGTTTAGTCTACGGCCCGCGGCAAATCGAGGCACGCATCGACCAGGATCCTGACATCTCCAGACTGCTCACCCTTTGGAGCCAGCGGGGCTCTCAGGTAATTCGCGGCAACCTCCTGGCTATTCCAATTGACAGCGTGCTGCTCTACGTGGAGCCCGTGTACCTGCGCGCCGAGAACGGTCAGTTGCCTGAGCTGAAGCGCGTCATTGTGGCTTACAAAAACAGAATCGTGATGCGCGAAACGCTGGACCTTGCGCTGCAGGATGCCATTGGGACGACCGAAGTTGCTGCTCAGCCCCCGCGTGAAGTAGGTGAGGCGGCTCCGTCCGGAGCGGTCATTGCGCCGCAGGGTACGGCCGAGCTGGCAGCTGAGGCCATGCAGTACTACGAAGAAGCGATGCGTCGCTTGCGGAACGGCGACTGGGCTGGTTACGGCGAGCAACTTGAAAAATTGCGGGCAGTGCTGGAAGAGCTGGTCAAGCAAACTCGGTCCGAGTGACGAAGCGCCGGTGTGGTCCGCAGACGCCAATCCGAGAAGCGGAACGCCCTTGCCACGGCCTGGCTTTGCGATGCCGGGATGTTGGTAGTCTTTGCATGGCTTAACCTGCTCGGACTTTGGCGCTGAAGTCTACCCTGGAAGAGAAGGGCAAGGCGGGCTTTTTGCTCAGAGGAAGTCTGGTGCCACAAGCCTCAGCCGAAGTACTGTCGAGGCCTTTCTTCGGAAGCGGCGCCGAGGGGATCCACCGGGTTTCCTCGGCAGCGCCGAAGTCAGGCTGGCTCGCCCGTCCGTGCCCCTGTTCAAAACTGGAGGATCTTGATGACTGAAGACTACGCTTCACGGATGTCCGATCTTGTTCTTCGACTTTACGAGCTCTGTCAGGAGCGTCAGGTACATTTTGCAGCTCGTTACGGCCTGCGCGTGGCGGAATTCCGCTGTCTCCGTACCCTCTGGAAAGGCGGAAGTTCGTCCATCAGGCATCTCGCCGAGCTGATGAATCTGAGTCCCGCACGCCTCACCCGAATTGTGGAAGATTTGCGCAAAAAAGGACTGGTCGAACGACACGAACCTGAAGACGACAGGCGCTTCAAGATCGTGAACCTCACTCCTCAAGGCCGCGAGCTTGCGGAAGAAATGACCCACGAGTACGACGAAATGCACCGTCAGATTCTCGCGTTGTTGCAGAATCCGTCGCTGGGAACGGTGGTTGACACTTTCGAAGATCTCATTCGGGCAATGGAGCTGTGGTCCGACGAACACATGGCTGGTCACTCCGACAAACAGACCAACGAGACTTCCTGATGCGTAGACCGGGGGCAAACCACTGACCCTGTCTCGGCCAGTAAAACCACCACGTTGTCGTTGCACCCAATCCCGCTACGTCACAATGTCGCTTCTTTCTCGCCCGGTTCAACCCGTCCCAACCGGCGTGCCTTCAGGAAACGCCCGGGGACCGGATTTTTGGGTGCGAAACCTACGCCTTGTTCAACCGAGCCTAACGTGGCAGCCCCTGGGTTCCGCCGCCGGCGGCAGGCCTCGTTTGTCCCTCACGGTTGCTTTTTCGTTACACTTGTGCAGTGGTTCCCTCAGTGCCTTCAGTGATCTGGCCCAGGCACCTCTACGCAGGGCTCCCAAAATCACACCGTGCTTCACCGCGGAAAGTGCGACCGCTTTGGCGGGGAAATCTGTTTCTGTTTCCCCTGGCGCAGTCCCCGACCGTCTGCGTGGATCTTTGAGCCACACAGGACGCCTGCCCGGCCCTGTCTCGCTTTAGTCAACTACGTCAGATTCGCGAAACAAAGGCGAAAGCAGCTGTGGCTTCTCCGCCCGCGGATCAAATCCCCGGGCCACCAAAGTAGGTCAACTCGAAACAGCCCCACCTTGAGGAGCACCAACCAGCCACCTGAATCGAACCCAGGCGAGGCTCAGGTCGTCTGCCAACCTCACGACGTCCCCTCTGGATGCCCTCATTTCCTTCCCTTCCGATCCACTCCCAACCGCTACATGCCCCAGGCGAGCATTGCTTGGCGCAGCTGATTTTAGTTGCAATTGTTGCTCTTGTTTACTACCTTTGCAGCGGTCAGTCTCGCCCTGAGTCGCCTCACGGCGATCGAGCGGCCTTCCTGAGTCGAGCGTGTCGACACTCGGGCAACCCGCATCGTGCGAAACAGGCGCAGGAAGGCCATTCTGAGAACGGCGCAAGGGCAAAGAGAAAAGTTGTCTGCACGGTCTGGGCATTTCTCAAGAGTTGCCCTGGCTCTGCGTAACGAACCGAACACCAGACGAGAGGAAACTACGTTGGACGAAAAATCGCGAGGAGAGAAACAGCGATGAAGAAGCTCTTGATTCTCGGGGCCGGCACTGGCGGCACAATCATGGCCAACAAATTGAGACCTGTTCTCGATCCACTCGAGTGGGACATCACCATCGTGGATCAAGAGGAGGTCCACTACTACCAGCCCGGCTTCCTTTTCATTCCCTTCGGTATTTACAACCGGAACGACGTCATCAAACCCAAGCGCGATTTTCTGCCTGCCGGAGTGAACGTGGAGATGTCGGGCATCGAGGTCATCGAGCCCGAGAAGAGCCGTGTTAAGCTCGACAACGGCAAAACGCTGGAGTACGACTACCTGATCATCTCCACCGGTTCGAAGATCCACCCCGAAGAAACACCCGGCATGCTGGAAGGCGGCTGGCGGCAGAACATCTTTGACTTCTACACAATCGACGGAGCCGTGAGTCTGGCCAACTTCCTGAAATACTGGGAAGGCGGTCGGATGGTGCTGAACATCGTCGAAATGCCGATCAAGTGCCCCGTGGCACCGCTGGAATTCGTGTTTCTCGCCGACTGGTGGTTCACGGAGCAGGGCATGCGGGACAAAGTGGAAATCTTTTTCGTCACACCGCTTCCCGGGGCTTTCACTAAACCCCTGGCCGCAAAATTCCTCGGCAATTTCCTCGAAAAGAAGAACATCCGACTTGTACCGGACTTCAGCATCGAGCGGGTGGATCCCGACAAACAAAAGATCATCTCGTACGACGAGCAAGAAATCGAGTACGACCTGCTCGTTCCCATCCCCACAAACATGGGCGACGAGGTAATTGCACGCTCGGGCATGGGCGACGAGCTCAACTTCATCCCGACCGACAAACACACGCTTCAGTCCAAGAACTACGAGAACATTTTTGTGATCGGCGACGCGACGGACCTCCCCAGCTCCAAGGCTGGTTCTGTCGCGCATTTCGAGTCCGAAGTGCTGTTCGAGAACATCCTTCGGGCCATCGACAAGCGCCCGCTTCTGCCCAAATTCGACGGGCACGCCAACTGTTTCATCGAGTCAGGTTTTGGCAAGGGCATCCTGATCGACTTCAACTACGACGTCGAACCCTTGCCCGGGAAATTCCCGCTTCCGGGGATTGGACCTTTCTCGCTGCTCGAAGAAACGAAGATGAACCACTGGGGCAAGATGATGTTCCGCTGGATGTACTGGAACCTGCTGCTCAAAGGCGCAGAGTTGCCCATCGAGGCCCAGATGAACATGGCAGGAAAGAGGCGGGTAGCATGAGCGAAAACGATCTTGAGAGACAACTGGTCGAAATCAACCGAAAGCTCGATTTCGTCACTGAACAGTTAGCCCTGCAACAAAAACGTCAGCGCGAAGCGCAAGAACTGAAAGAAGACCTGGGTCGCATCGCCACCGACGTCTTCCAGACCGCTGCACTGGAACTGGACGAAGTGGCTCACCACTTCGACGCGTCCGACCTGTGGCACCTGGGAAAGAAGCTGCTCCGCAACGTGCGAAACCTCGCACGTACCCTGGATCAGCTGGAGAGCGCCAACGACTTCTTCCAGGATGCGAAGCCGATTGCACGAGATGCCTTTTTTGACCTGCTGGCCACACTCGACGAGCTCGATCGCAAAGGCTACTTTGCGTTCTTCAGCGAGCTTGCCAAAGTACTGGACAAGGTCGTTACTGCGTTCAGTGTGGAGGATGTGCGCCTGCTGGGCGAGAACATCGTTACCATTCTAACCACGGTTCGCAACCTCACCCAGCCGGACATGCTGGAAGCCATCAACAACGCCGTTTCCGTGTACAAGAACCTCACAATCAGCGTGGACGAAGAGATTTCGTACCGACGCCTGTTCAAAGAGTTCAGAACCCCCGAAATGCGGCGCGGTCTGGCGTTTGGCATTCAGTTTCTGAAGAACCTGGCTGCGACCGAAACAGAAAACGCGAAAGACTCAACATTGCTGCAACCAAACATGGAGGAAGTCACCCATGCCAGTTAAGGATTTCAACGGCAAGCAAGTGCAGGTAGACGACGAAGGCTACCTGGTAAATCAGGCTGACTGGGATGAGGAGCTTGCCAAAGCCATTGCCAAAGAGGAAGGCATCGAGGAACTGACCGAAGCGCACTGGAAAGTCATCCATTTCATGCGCAAAGAGTACCAGGAAAAGGGCACGGCACCGTCCATTCGGCGGCTGAAGAACACCGGTGGGATTCCGGTGAAAGAGCTGTACAACCTCTTCCCGGGCGGTCCAGCCAAAAAGGCCGCCAAGATTGCCGGGCTTCCCAAACCGCAAGGTTGCGTGTGAACCATTCGCCTCGAGGAGGAAACCGTCATGCCTGCAAATGAGGACCGCATCAAGAAGGTGTCGATCATCATTTCAAAAGGGTCGCTCGAGGGGGTGTACCCCGGCCTCATCATGGCCAACGGCGCACGCATGGAAGGCATCGACGCCAACGTGTTCTTCACCTTCTTCGGCCTCGACGCCATCGTCAAGAAGCGCATGAAAAAGCTCAAAGTAGCCACTGTTGGCAACCCGGCCATGCACATTCCCAGCCTGATCGGCATTCTGCCGGGCATGTCGGCCCTGGCTACCATCATGATGAAGCGCGAAATGGAGAAGCTGGACATCCCGCCAGTGGACGAGTTCATCGAGATGATCCACGACGCCGGCGCAAAACTTTACGCCTGCAAAGCCACTGTGGACATGTTCCACCTGAAGCGCGAGGACTTCTGCGACGAGGTGGACGACATCATCACCGTGGGCCAGTTCTACGAGGTGTCCGCAGGAGCCCAGATCATCTTCACGTAAGGCCCGCTGTCTACGGTAGAAGACGGCAACGCCGGGTTCTTCGTGTACGCGCGAGGAATCCGGCGTTGTTTGTTCTGGGATGTCGGCCGTCAGCAAGCTCGAAAAACGCCCCTCCTGCGCCCTTGCACTAAAGCATCCCCCTGGTTTTCTCTCACGGACTCCGGTAACCCCTTCCACTACTAACCGTGCTTCCCCCAACTGCCAAGCCAGCAACCGAACTCTCTGCATTCCCACACACTCGAAGGACCGAGCGCAGTACCCGTTTCCGTTGCAGGTCCCTTTTGCTCGAAGAAAGCAACCCAGAAAAAAAGCCCACCCCACACGCCGGTGGGATGGGCTCTGTTTCCGTGAAACAACGGCAAATGGTTTACCGCACCAGTACCATCTTGCGGATCTGAACGTAGTCGCCAGCGACCATCTTCACAAAGTACACGCCCGAGCCCATCACACGGCCATTCTCGTCCCGGCCGTCCCATCGAGCCGTGTGTTGACCAGCCGTAATCTTGCCGCTGACCAGCGTTTTCACCAGACGTCCGGTCGCATCCAGAACTACAATCCGCACGTCCGTGGCCTCGGGCACCTGGTAGCGAAGCTCAGTGGTAGGATTGAACGGATTGGGGTAATTCTGGCCGAGCTCGAAGTGATCCGGCAGCTCAACGGACTGCGTCGTGAGACCGAAGGTCACCGAGATCGGGCCGTGCTCGACCCGGGAGCCATCGTAGGAAACCGACTCCAGCTTGTACCAGTAGGTCTTGCCTTCCAGGACGCTTTGGTCCACGTAGGCGTACTGGTGCCGGGTCGAAGCCGTACCAGCGCCGTGAATCAGGCTGGCATTGATTTTCGTGTAATCCCCGGCTTCCTTCTCGCTGCGGTAAAGATTGAAGCCCAGGTTGTTCACTTCGGTCTCCGTCACCCAGCGGATCACCACGCCAGCCTCGCCTGTCTTCGCGGTGAACAGAGCCAGCTCCACGGGCAGGGAAATGTCGGTCAGCTCGGGAGGAATGGGCTCCTCGTTGCCAGTGATCACCGCGTTGGCGGAATTGGTAACGTAGAAGTTGGGGTTCCCGTCGTACCAGCTCACGCTCCCCGACGCGTCGGTCATCGTGTACTCGATCGTAACACGCACTACCCGCGTCCATTCTGTGCCGATCGAGCTCACGGTGCCAGAATTGTACGTGTAGATGTAGCGAACCCGACCGTCCGAGCTCCTGTAGTCCTCGGTTGTGGTGTACCCCGAAGACGGAAAAAGCTCGTCCGAGAAGGTAACCGTGGGGTTCTGTGAACGAAACGTGGCATCCAGTTGAAAAGCATCCTGAAATGCGCTAATCTCCTCCGCGCTGGCGTTGGATTTGGCTTCCACGTCGATCACCAAAGTCCCCTTGCCCGCTTCCGGGTAGTTGGACGTGTTACTCACGTACACGAGCCGCGTGTCCACCGCGGCCTGAACCTGTGCGGTCAAACCGAAGACGAACAGGACCAGCGCCGCTACGGCCAAGCCTGCTGTCAAGATTCGTCGCATAATGAACTCCTCCTAAAGTTTGTAGGCTATTCTCTCCCTGGACTCAGCGCCTTCTCCCGTGTGTCACGGTACGCTCGTTTCTTTCCCCTGGTTGATCTGGTACACAGTGTAATCTTCCGCGTACACACCGCCATCCAGGTTGAAATCGGCGCTCTCGTTGTAGCCTTCGTCACCCTGGTTCGTCTGGTAAGTGGTGTAATCCTCGGCGTACACACCGCCGTCCGCGTTGGCGTCGCCGGCAATCATGCCCCAGATGCCCGTCTCAAGTTCCTTCGCACCGTCTGTTCCGCCGTAGAACCTGTCGCTCCCGGAGGTAAAATCGTAGAGTGTGGCAGATCCAGAGCTCAGCGTCACAACGCCTGCCGTCATGGCGGCAAGGTGGTTGCGGTGGTAAACGATCACGTAGTAGTCTCCAGGACTTGCCTGAAGCTCTACCGCGCTCGTGCCATCGAGATCCACGATCGTGCCGTCCTGTTTCAGGAAACAAGCTCGCTTGGCAACCGACGTGCTGGCGTCCGTCCCGGTGCGGATCTCCAGCAGCACCCAATCCACGACGCCGTCCGGCACGCTGGTCACACTTTCTGTGCCATCGTAATTCCACGGAGCTGTGTTGTAGGGCTGGGACGTTGGAATCAAGCCCAGATCATGCAGGGCCGTCTTCATCGTGTCGCCGTCGGCGTTGTACGGGCCTTCCAGCATCACTTTGACGCTGGCCAAGACCGTCGTTGGATTTTCCGCCACCGTGAACTTGCCAAACGCCGTTCCGTAACGACCATCTTCGTCCGGGTAATCCGTCAGCACAGAGCCGCGATCGATGGCGTACTCGTTGTACACCCAGAAGGTCACGTCGTCCGCAGGATCTACTGCCGCACCACTGTAGTCGCCCCAACGATTGCGGCTACCACCGAAGGCACGGTAGTAGTAGTCGAGGCCCGCACGCAGTGTTTTCGGAGTCTGCATGGTTCCGGCCGGGTCATCTGGCTTGCGGCCTGTGTAGTACGCCCCGGGGTAGATCGTTGCGGCCGACGCTGCGAAACCGATGCCAATCTCGTCGTTCTTGTTCACAGCGATGGCCGGGAAAAAGGTGTAACAATTAGGCGCGATTTCCTCACCGCCGATGTAGCCGTCGTCGGCAAGGGTGAGATTATTCGGGTCGCTCGTGTCAATTTTGAACCAGAAGGCCGTCGCCTGTCCCTGGTCCGTGCCGCTCGGCGGGTTGACCGTGTACACGCCGTAGAGTGCATCGTTGCGCCAAACCGCCTGGAGCGCCCGGCTGTCGTTCGTAGACACCAGTTTGTCGGAGTCTTTCTGAGGAGCGTCCGGCACCCCGTCGTCCTCGTTGTGGACGTTCCCGAGGTTGATCCAGAAATTCGTGAACGTTGGGGTCCCAAGCGGATCATCCACTCGAATCACACTGAGGTAGTCAGTGGTCTTGTCGTCGCTGTCGACCCAGCCCGTGCTGAAGAGGTACGTGCCGGTGTTTCCGGGTGGGGTTCCGAACATCTGCGCCGGCTGCAGCGTGAAAGCCTGAGAGCTCAGCCCCGCTTCGGTGGATGGATCGTACACATTCACTGTGGAGGTTCCACCGTCGTACAGACCGCCGGTACCGAGACCTTTGTCGATGATCCACAGCCGCGTTCCCGTGAAAGAGAGTGTGAACATGTTGCCGGTCACGTAGATGGCATTTGGCCCAACGGCCAGACCGGGGAAATCCAGCCAGGAAGGTAGACTCCCGAAGTAAACGATGGTGCTGAACTTCTGAAAGTACCAGCCATCGTTCGGGTTGTCCGTCTGGGAGACTGCCAGGTAGATGTCGGACGTGAAAGGACTGGTCGTTTGACCAGCAACCAGCACGATGAAGCGATCGGCGTACTGGTCGTAAGCGGCCTTCGGATCGAACAGGCTTCCGTCAGCGGGGTTCAGAGAGCTGAAGAAGTCTTCGAGATCCTCCCGGTGCTGCCGGGTACCATCTTTTGTGTACCACTCGATGCTCGTGTTCACGACGTTAAGCACGTGATTCTGGCCTGCGACTCCCATCGGGTCAGGCGGCACCTCGTACGCACCGACTGTTTGCGCGTTCTCGTCGTAGTTGATCGCTTCGATCGACGTCAGCAAATCGGACACCAGCGGCGAGTAGGGCATCGGCCGAATGGCCTGCAGCGCTTCCACCGTTGCCGTTGTCTTTTGCCAGGCCGGTCTTTTGTTGTTGATCACAGCCCAGGCGCCGTTCGAGATCGTCGGCTTCAGAACCCGGATGGGTTCGGGCTTTCGGTTTCTGGCCAGCACTTGATCGCCACTTGTCAGGGCAATCGTGACGAGAGCAAGCACAGCTACAAACCTTGCTCCATTTCGACTCATGCGTTACCTCCCATTGGACATTTGTTCAACGCCTCCCTGTCGACCCGCTCGGTCTACCGCTCCTTCCTTAACACACTGGGCACGCAGCAATTCGTCCACTGATCGAGCCGCCAGGATTTACCCTCACGCTCCCCCGGATGCAGACCACGAATTTACCTCACCTCCTTCCTGCTGTGTCCTCCTTGACACGTGTCACGCG
>JAADFT010000549.1 GCA_013152765.1 Calditrichota bacterium
CGTGGTACTCCGAAAAGCTGCTGAGCTTGGGATTTTGTTTCACGCGATTGGCGGCGTGGAGGATCACGTTCACGTTGTCGCATCCATTCCTCCCAGACTTGCGGTAGCGGAATGCGTAAAACATTTCAAAGGGTCCAGTGCGCGTTTTGTAAATCAGGGAAATCCTGAGGCATCTTTCAAATGGCAAAAGGGTTACGGCGTACTGACGTTTGGCGGGCGCGCGATGAGAGACGTGATTACTTACGTGTTGAACCAGAAGAAACACCATCGGGAGGGGGCAACTCGCTGGGTGTTTGAGCGAATTACGGAGAACGATGAGGGTGTTCGACCTGCGACGAAAGCCGGCAACATTTGACGTCAGTCGAGGTTCCGCCTCGAATGAATTCGAGGCTACCTCAGATGGAAACCCACTGGAAGTGGGTTGTGCCGGTGTACGTGAGTCGGTTTGAACCGACTTTCATCTGGGGCAGCCGAGGATTTCAATCCTCGGTGAGAGTTTCGGCCTGGGTGCGTGGGGTGGCTCTGTGCCCTCGGAGTCTCTGTGGTTTTGGCCGCCTTCGCCCGGGGATCAAATCCCCGGGCTATTTGAGGACGCGCCTGCTGAAGCAGGCTTAGTTCGAAAAGGGGCGACCTTGTGTAGAGGTGGCGTAGGTTAGCCAGGGATTTCGGTCCGGAGCGGGAAGAGCAGCCCCGTGTTCCCAGCGTCTCCGTGTGGTTGGTTCGGATTTTCGCCTCGAATGAATTCGAGGCTACGTCAGATGGAAACCCACTGGAAGTGGGTTGCGCTTGGTGTACGTGAGTCGGTTTGAACCGACTTTCATCTGGGGTAGCCGAGGATTTCAATCCTCGGCGGTTGGGACTTCCCACCTCAGCGGTCGGAAGGTGAGATCTGCGTCCTCGATGACACTGTGGTTCATCACCAGTCTGCTTCGTAGGCATGAATCTCCACCTGCGAAAACGGAGGCGACGCTGGCGCTGGATTCGGGAAGCTCTTGCTGCCGTGCGGAGGTTCGGCGTCTGGCTGTGGAGCCGCGTCGTTCTGGTCTGGCGACGCTTCAGTGGTGAGCTGAAGCGGCGTGCGGTCTTGGCGCAGCTCGAGCCGGGCGACATCATTCTGGCGTCGCCGCCGACGCGACGCCTTTCTCCGGTAGCTCTGGTCTACCGCGTTGTTCTGGGGGCTCGCTACGTGCACAGCATGATCTACATCGGTCGAGGCCGCATCGTGCACACCACGTCCCGTTTTGGCGTGGTAGTCGGGAAGGCCCCTCGAGGAATCCACCGGAGCGACCGGTACACGATCCTGCGGGTGCCTCAGCTTTCTCTGGAGCAGCAGCGACAGCTTGTACAGGAAGCTTTGCGCTGGCAGGGTCGACGTCTGGACACCGCGGGTCTGATCGCGAACGTTCCACGGAGGCTGCTGGGAGTCCCGCGCCGCCGTCGTGAGGAGGACGTGGACAGGGTGTGGTGCAGCAAATTCGTGGCTGTGCTCTTTCGGAAGGTAGGGGTTGAGCTGGTCCCCGACGACCAGCTCGGAAGCGTAACCAGTGAGGACCTGGCCGCCAGCCCGGTCTTGCAGAGAGTGCGTTAGCGGAGCTTAGAAACTCGTTTTGGTTCGGCAGTTGGGCGCGCCGCGAAGGTGGGGGATCCCGGGATCACACCTGGGATCTGACGCGTTGCCCACAGCTTCTCGAGAATCTCTGAAGGCACCGGGACACGGAAAATCTGACGGAGGTGTCTACCATGCGAAAGCTCAGCATGTTCTTGGTTGCCGTGACAACGTGGGGAGTCCTCGTCGGCGCAAAGCCGTTGACTTCTCCTGAAATCGAGGCAAGGATCGACAAGATCCTGGCGGGCCTCACGCTGGAGCAGAAGATTGGCCAGCTCGTTCAGGTCAGTTGGTCCAACGTCAAAGACCCCGAGGCCTTGGTGCGGGAAGGGAAGGTCGGCTCGTTTCTGAACGTGCCCGACGTGAAGACCGCCCGCGCGCTTCAGGAAATTGCACTGAACCAGTCGCCGACCCGAATTCCCCTGATTTTCGGACTCGACGTGATTCACGGTTACCGCACCATCTTCCCGATTCCGCTGGCCGGCGCTGCTTCCTGGGATCCCGACCTCATTCGCGAGAACTGCCGCATTGCAGCCGAAGAGGCTACCGCCGAGGGCGTGCACTGGACTTTCGCGCCGATGGTTGACATCGCCCGCGATCCCAGGTGGGGCCGAATCGCAGAAGGGGCAGGGGAAGATCCGTACCTCGGCTCGGTCATGGCGAGGGCGCGAGTTGAAGGATTTCAGGGAGACGACCTGGCGGCCCCCAACACCCTTGTTGCGTGTGCCAAGCATTTCGTCGGCTACGGAGCAGCTTTCGGCGGTCGCGACTACAACACCACCGACATGTCCGAATGGACGCTTCGGACAATCTACCTGCCGCCCTTCGAAGCAGCGGTGGAGGCTGGGGTTGCCACGCTCATGAGCGCCTTCAACGACCTGAATGGAATCCCGGCGAGCGCCAACCGTTTCACCCTTACGCGGGTTTTGCGGCAGGAGTGGGGCTTCCAGGGATTCGTGGTGAGCGACTGGAACGCCATTACGGAGCTCATCAATCACGGTGTGGCTGCGAACAAGGCAGAAGCAGCTGAGAAGGCCCTACGGGCCGGTGTGGACATGGACATGATGGGCTTCGCGTACGGCGACGAGCTGGCAAAGCTGGTGCGACGTGGCGAGGTTTCGGAAGCGGAAGTGGATCGTGCGGTGCGCCGCGTGTTGCGTGTGAAGCTCATCTCCGGACTTTTCGAGCACCCATTTCCAGATGAGAAACGTGCGGAGCGCGTGATTCTCTCGCGTCAGCATTTGGAAGCAGCTCTGCGTGCGGCCCGGGAGGGCATCGTGCTTTTGAAGAACGAAGGGAGAGCCTGCTGCCCCTCTCGCCCAAGGGCTTGCGGTTGGCCGTGATCGGCCCTCTGGCCGATGATCAGGATGCGCTCCTCGGTTCGTGGGCCTGCCGCGGGCGCCCGTCGGACGTGGTGTCGGTCCTCGCGGGAATTCGTGAGGCCGCACCGGCCGCGGAGGTTGTTTTCGCCAAGGGTTGCGAAGTCGACGGGGACGACACCACCGGCGTGGCTGAGGCTGTGCAGCTTGCCTCGCGTAGCGACGTGGTTGTGCTGGTGGTTGGCGAGTCGCGGCAGATGAGTGGCGAAGGCGGAAGCCGGGCGTTCATTGGATTGCCGGGGCGGCAACTCGACCTGGTCAAACGAGTCGTGGCGACGGGGAAACCCACCGTGGTTGTGCTGATCAACGGCAGGCCCCTGGCCATTCCCTGGATCGCTGAACACGCCACGGCAATCCTCGAGACCTGGCAACTGGGTGTCCAGCACGGGAGAGCCGTGGCCGACGTACTCTTCGGAGCCTACAATCCGTCCGGAAAATTGCCGGCCACGTTCCCCCGCTGCGTCGGTCAGGTGCCCATTTTTTACAATCACAAAAACACCGGGCGACCACCACGCGAGGACACACGATGGACATCGCGCTACGTGGATGTGCTTTCGACGCCGCAGTTTCCGTTCGGATTTGGATTGAGCTACACGAAGTACGAGTACAGCGACCTGAAAATCGAGCCTGCCCGGATTGGACCGGCAGGAAAGGTGCGGGTTTCGGCGACGATCAAGAATGTCGGTCCAAGAGCCGGTGACGAGATCGTGGAGCTGTACATCCGGGATCCGGTGGCGAGCGTCACCCGCCCGGTCCGCGAACTCAAAGGTTTCACACGGGTGCACCTGAAACCTGGCGAGTCCAGACGTGTGTCTTTCGTGCTTGGCCCCGATGAGCTCGGTTTCTACAACGTACATTCAGAATGGGTGGTTGAACCGGGCAAATTCGAAGTCTGGGTTGGTCCGAGCTCAGCAGAGGGGCTGCATGGAGAGTTCCTCGTTGTGAAGTAGTCCAGGGTTGGCCTCAGTCGTTCTGGAGTTTGCGCAGGCGCGCGTGCGTTCGGCATTCACGGGAGGAGAGCGAGATGGTGCACAGGTCATTTCGAATGGCAGTGATTCTGGTGATGGCGGTTTCTCTGGTGGCAGGCTGTGCGGCGACAAAGCGAGCCGGAGAACACGCGGAAACTGCGAAACCGCTGCGGCTGCCGAAGATCTTCGGTGACCACATGGTGCTGCAGCGGGATTTCCGCGTGCCAGTTTGGGGCTGGGGAAGACCCGGAGCGAAAGTGACGGTGGAATTCGCCGGGCAGCGCAAAGTGACCGCCGTGGCACCTGACGGACGCTGGCGACTTGAACTGGATCCCATGCCCGCTGGAGGACCCTACGAACTGCGAGTAATTGGCGACG
>JAADFT010000550.1 GCA_013152765.1 Calditrichota bacterium
GCTCCCTTCACCCGGTAACGATTCAGTGTCTCTCCGTCCTTTTCGCGGGGATGCTTCTGTCGGGCAGACCTTGCTCTGCCGCCCTTCACGACAAAAGGCAACTCCCTCCACCAGCACCGAACTTGCGCTTAGCCCCCTGTCCCGAAACACTCGCACCGGACTCAATTTAGCGAAGTGATTTCGGCTTTGCAACAACTACTCCGGGGCTCTCTTTCCTGTTCGTTCCACTGTTTTTCAGCAAGGTGGACGCGCAGAAGCGCGTCCCTCCGAGCTTCCCGCCTTCGAGGCAGATCCTCTTCTTTAAGAGGATACCTCAGGGAACGCAGAGTCCTCCGGACTCCGCCGCAACCAAACCATTCGTCTTAACTCAGGTCCGCCTCACGGGCCCGGATCAGAAAGAGCGACCAGAAGGCTGCCTCCTCGCCATTTTCCAGTTGACATCTTTCTCACATTGTGTTAACATTCCCGCCAACGCGAGTGAAACCCTGCATCTTGGCCTGAAGACCTAACCATCGGTAGAGAAAGGATCGATCCCATGGCAGGTCAGCACCCTTCCATCGCACAGCGCCTCGATCAGTTGTACGAATTCGACCGCGAACCCGTCCGACCGGACAAGCTGCAGGGGGCGTGGAAATTCGCAGCCCTGTACGCCGGTGAGCATGTAGCCGCCACCGAATTCGTAATCGGAGCCATGTTTGTCATCCACGGGGTTGGAGCAAAGGACCTCTTCTGGGGTCTTCTGGTTGGGAACGTTCTCGCCGTGCTCTCGTGGGCTTTCATCGTGGCCCCGATTGCCGTACGCACGCGGCTGACGCTCTACTGGTACCTTCGAAAAATCGCTGGACCGGGACTCACTTTCCTCTACAACGTGGCGAACGCTTTTCTGTACGCGATTCTGGCTGGTGCCATGATCTCCGTCTCGGCAACCGCTGTGGGCCTCGCGTTTGACATCAAGACACCCGGTCTGACGGACGTGCTCCCGACCAGCGTCGGCTGGGTTGTGGTCACTCTGTTTGTGGGCGGTGTCGTCACCCTGTTCGCCATTCTTGGCTTCGACAAAGTGTCCAAATTCTCTTCGGTCAGCTCCCCCTGGTTGTTTGCCATCTTCATCGCCGGAGCCCTCGCCCTCCTACCAGACATCGGGCACGTACACAGCCTGTCCGACTTCTGGACTCTCGCCAAAACGCGCATCTGGACCGGCGTTCCCGAGCCAGGTCAGGAGAAGTACGGCTTCTGGCACATCGCCTTCTTCGCGTGGTTCTGCAACCTGGCCATGCACGTGGGCCTCTCCGACATGGCCATTCTTCGCTACGCTCGCAAATGGACTTACGGGTTTCTGTCGGCTTTCGGCATGATCCCCGGTCACTACATCGCGTGGATTGCCTCGGGGATCATGGTGGCCGCGGTCGGTCGCAAAATGGATCCCGGGCTCATGGCCTACACGGCGGCCGGGTTAGCAGGTGCGCTTGCCGTCCTCGTAGCCGGCTGGACGACTTCGAACCCCACCATGTACCGAGCCGGTCTTGCCCTTCAGGTCGTCACACCCAACTGGGCCCGCTGGAAGGTCACGCTGGCGGCTGGTCTTGTCACCTCAATCGTGGCCTGCTTTCCGGTCGTGTTCATGCGCCTGCTGGACTTCGTGGCTCTCTACGGCCTGATCCTGATGCCCATCGGCGCCGTGGTATTCGCCGAACACTGGATTCTTCCAAGGCTGCACCTGCAACAGTACAAAGCAGAAAAGCGACATCTCTTCATCAACTGGACCGCCTTAGTGACGTGGATTGGCAGCCTCGCACTTGTGTTCGCCCTGCCCATTCACCTCTTCTTCAAGTGGTTGCCCGGTTACTTCATCGCCATTGGCCTGTACGTTGGTCTCAGTTTCCTGACCGCGAAAGAGTAAAGGAGAACACGGATGCGCTGGTCGAAAACGCTTGCTGTGGTCGTCTCCCTTGCTTCCCTTGTGCTCATTCTGACTCTGGCCGCACTGCGCTGCTGCGGGTCCGTGCCGTTCGAAACTTACCGGCTGTGGACCAACATTGCAACGCTCGTGTGGTTCGCAACGGCGCCTTTCTGGTTGTGGCCGAGTGACAAAAGTCCGGTATGAGCAAAAGCACGAAGGAGCGGACAGGAAGACTCGCGGGGAAGACTGGCCGCGCCCAGAACGCCCCCTTACACAGCTCTACAGGTCACAAAGCCACGTCGGCCACACGTCAGGAGCGCAAAGGGTTGCCTTGCAAACGAAAACCGCCGAGGTTTGCATCCAGGAAAATTCTCCCCCGTACGCCGAACAGCTTGCAGAGGTACAACAAAGCAGGTTTTGTTGGGCCACCCCCCTTGGCTACATCGTGAATGAGCACCAGCGCATCGTCTGCCAGCCACCGCGCGATGTTCCCAAAATCGAAGAGAATGTCGTACACGTCGTGACTGGCGTCGTGGAAAAACACGTCGATGCTTTCGAGCCCGAGTGGCTCCGGATTGAAGAACTGCGTCTGGCCTCGCACCAGGGTAACGATGTCCAGCAGTCCCCGTTCCCTCAGGTTGCGTTCGGCGGTAGCCCAGGTGTCTCCCGTGTGTCCTGTGCCTCGTGAGTCGAACGTGTCGACGCTGATTACGCGCCCGCCCTTCTCGCGGGCAACCAGGGCCAGAACCGACGTGGACGCCGCACAGTAGGTGCCAAACTCCAGGAAAGTCAACCCGGACCTTTCGGGCATCTCAGAGATCAGCACAGCGTAAAGCCCACGGGCCTGCTCGTGTGTCAACATTTCTGGATCTTCCCACTGCCGGAGGAGACGATCAATTTCCTCGGGCACCATTTGCAGCCTCCTTAACAGAACGCTTCATCCCTACCAGCAAAAGTGGCCGACCACTCCAACGCGCGGTTCGGAACCATTTCAAAGCGGTCTTCTTCTGAGCCTTCCTCAGAAACCGCTCTTGTACGCCCCTGTTTTCGTTTGTGGGAAAACTACACTCCGGCTGGGAAATTCAACCATCCAGTCCAGCAATTGAGGGACAAACTACCGAAGCCGCAAAAGCTCGACCTTTGCGGCCTGGCTTGAGGTGGGAACAGCAAGAAAGACCGTTTTCCTGAGCAGGCAATGGGAGCTGGAGCAGTCCCCATTGCCTGAACCGCTCGAAGCGTCGTTCCGTCCAAACCGATCGCGGATCAGCCGCGTCGCCTCTCACGCTTTCCTTCGGGTCATCAGTGCAGCAAACGCATGATGTCGTTCGCAATCACAAGCACCATCAGGGCGAGCAAGATCACCATGCCGATTTGCTGCACCACCAGGCGCACCTTGTTGGACACAGGCCGCCGGGTGATTCCTTCGATCGCCAGGAGGACCAGGTGGCCGCCGTCCAGCGCCGGAATCGGGAAAAGGTTCAACCAGCCCAAGTTCAAACTCAGAAAGGCGATGAGCCCGAGCAAACTGACCATGCCGTGTCGGGCGCTCTCACCCGCAAGTTGCGCAATTCGAACGGGGCCGCCAAGCCCCTCGCGGACAGACACCTGGCCGGAAGCCATCAAGAGCAAGGAGCGGCCAAGCAACTTTGAAAGGTACCAGGTGTAGCTGACCGAGCTGGTAAACGCTTTCCACAGGCTGACCCGCCGCACCTCCACAGCAGGGCCAATCCCGATTAAGCTGACCCCTCTGACCACGTCCGTCATCGGCCGAACGAACACGGTGTCGAGCCGGCCGTCACGCTCGCGTACGATCTCCAGCCGCTTGTTGCCGGCGTGATGAATGATGCGCGTCAGATCATCCCAGGACTTGATCTGGGTGCCTTCGATTGCCACAATTCGGTCGCCCGGCTTGAACCCGGCAGAATCAGCGGGCGAGCCAGGCTCCACCGCGCCTACGATCGGCCCCTTCGGAACCCCCACACCCGTGTGGTAGGTGAGTCCGGTGAAAATCGCCACCGCCAGAAGCATGTTCATCAGCGGGCCCGCAAAGATCACCAGAAAGCGCGCCCACAGCGGCTTCGACATGAATTCCCAGGGTTCACCTTTGATCGTGTCGGCGTCGAGGCTCTCGTCGATCATGCCGGCCATTTTCACGTAGCCACCGAGCGGAATCGCCGAGATGCAGTAGTCTGTCTCGCCGATTTTGACGCCAAACAGTCGGGGCGGAAAGCCAAGGGAAAAGCGCTCTACCCGGATGCCCACCGCTTTCGCCGCCAGAAAATGACCGAGCTCGTGCACGAAAATCAACAGCCCAAGAACAAAGACAAAAGCAACGATGGTCACGGACATTCGTCAAACCTCAGCACTGTTTTCCAGGGTGCGGATCGCTTCTTCGGCGCGCCGCCGGGTTTCCTCGTCCACCGAGAGCAAATCTTCCACCGACTCAGGTTGCCTGGGTGTGTGTTCGGCCAGCGCAGTTTCGATCACTCGCGCGATGTCCAGGTATCTAATTCTGCCGTCCAAAAAGGCCTGCACCGCCACTTCGTTGCTTGCGTTCAAAACCGCCGGCGCCGTGCCACCGGTTTCGGCAGCCTTGTAAGCGAGACGAAGTGCCGGGAACTTGTCAAGGTCCGGCTCCTCAAACTGGAGATTCCGAACTTTGAAAAAGTCGACTCGCGGGAAATCCGAAACCAGGCGCTCCGGGTACGAGAGAGCAAGCTGAATCGGGAGCCGCATGTCGGGCAGGCCAAGCTGCGCTTTCACAGAGCCGTCCACCAGCTCCACCATCGAGTGCACGATCGACTGCGGGTGAATGAGCACCTGAATCCTGGACACAGGAAGCCCGAAAAGCCAGTGCGCCTCGATGACTTCCAGTCCCTTGTTCATCAAGGTGGCGCTGTCAATCGTGATCTTTGGCCCCATCACCCAGTTGGGGTGGGCCAGCGCCTGTTCCACCGTCACATGTTTCAGTTCCTCAAGCGGCGTGGTACGGAACGGGCCACCTGAGCCAGTGAGCAGAATCTTCGCCAACGCGTCGGGCGGCTCGCCCATCAGGCACTGAAAGATGGCGCTGTGCTCGGAATCGATGGGCAGAATGCTCGCCCCGGTTTCCCGAGCCTTTGGCATGATCAACGCGCCACCTACGACCAGGCTCTCCTTGTTCGCCAGTGCCACATTCCGCCCGGCGGCTACAGCCCGGTAGGTGGGCAACAGCCCCACAGCTCCCACAAGTCCGTTCACCACCAGGTCCACGTTCCGCCACTCGACGACCTCAGTCAGCCCTTCCTGGCCGACCAGCACCCTTGTTCCCAACGACTGCAGCGACATGGACCACTCTTCAGCCACAGCCCTGTCGCCCACCACCACAACCTGCGGCTGAAATTCGGACACGGCCGCCGCCAGATCCGCAACGCGGCGGTGCGTCGTCAGGCCAACGACCTCGAATTTGTCTCTGTGTCGCCGAACGACGTCGAGACACTGGCGTCCGATGGAACCGGTGGCCCCCAGAATAACCAGACGTTTGCGACCCGCAGGAATCACTGGCTCACCGAAAGCTAAACGTTAGGCCGGCGTTGAAACCAGAAAACTTGGCGACGGAGTAATCCAGGTTGAACTTGATGAACGGAAACGGACTGAACGTGAAGCCAAAAGCAGCGTTGGCGCCCGTCCGGTTGTAGCTCGCCGAGAATCCGGTCGGGTACAGTTCGGATTGGGGTAGCTCAACCTGCATTTTCGTCCAGTCGAAACCGAGTCCGCCGTAGAAACCGAAGAAGGGCAATCCCTTGCTGACCACGATCCGCACGCTCATCACATCAGTGGTGCCGATGTCGAACGTCTCCGGCACAGTGAGACGGTGAAAAGCACCGATCAGCGTAACCCGTGGCAGGAGGAGCTGCTGCACAACGCCCCACTTCAGCGCAGCTCCAACAACCTGCACAGTGCCGCGCGTTGGAGCGTCGCCGAAGGTCACACTGATTCCGCGAACCATGACTTCCAGATGTCCCGGCAGTCCAAGGCTGGCATGAAGCATGGGCACAGCCAGGAATTCTTTGTCCTTCAACGGCCCTGCGGGAACGTCTTTGTACTCTGAGGGAACAAACACCGAAATGATCCTTACTCCCGCGTCGAAACCGCCGATGCCGTGCAGCTTTGCCGTGTGGTACATGCCACCCGGCAGCACCGAGCCCAGAAAATCCGCCACCTGATTCGCTTTGGCATCCAGCTCGTCAGGGGTGTACATGTGCAGGTCGAAGTTTTGCGCCCGCAGTTCAGGCGCGGCCAGCAGCGACCCGCAGATCGCCAGCACGAGTAGCAGTCGCTTGCCCATCCTTCAACCCTCCTTTCGTCAACAAGAACGATTCCCTCAGCGACTCAACAAGCTCCAGTTCGTTTTCGTGCAGAGTGTCCGGTTCAAAATCCGCCCCGAAGACTTCGGCGAAACCCGCTTGCACTGCGTTCGCAACTTCGTCAAAATCGAGCGGTCTACCAGCCAGCTCGTTCAGGCAAACTGTTCGCGCCGCAAGAAAATCCCTGAGCCATTTCTTCTCCAGGTCAGTGCCGAGCGTGTAGTCAGCCAGAGCAAGATGTGCCGGACCGACAAGGATGGAGCCGTGCTGAAGCAGAGCCCTGGGGTAGTGTCGCTGCGCACTTCCGACCAGCTTCTTGCCGTCGACCTGAATTTCGTACCTTGCGGAGCTCCCGAAGCAGGGCACGTCGTTGCGCCGGGCCCGGAAGTCCGCCGAATGCCGTTTCGCAGCGGCAAAATCGACCGGCAGCCCGAGTCTTTGCAGCCCTCTCCGCAGAGCCTCACTGATGATGCGGTACGTCTTCGAGATCCCCGGAGAAAAGCTTCGATGCCCACTCGGCACAACCACGCTGTACGTCAATTCTTCCGCGTGCAGGATGGCACGTCCACCCGTGGGCCGTCGCACAACGTCCACACCGTCCGCCCTGCAACGTTCGAAATCGATCTCCCCGGGATCTTGATGGTAGCCAAGTGAAACAGCCCAGGGGCGCCAGTCGAAAAAACGCAACACAGGTGTTGAATCAGCCTCGGCGCTGACCGCCAGCGCCTCGTCCACGGCCATGTTTGTGGCACCGTCCAGACCACGAGTCACCAGCAAGCGCCAGCGTTCCCGCACCTCACCCCCCGATGATGCCGCGTTCGCTGGATTCGATGAACTCAATGATGTGCCGGATGTCGTCGTTGATCTCCATTTCATCCTTGATCCGCGCCAGCGCCTGACTGACGTTGAGTCCGGACCGGTAGATCAGGCGGTACGCTTTCTTGATCGGCTCGATGCGTTCCTCGGAAAAACCGCGCCGACGCAGCCCCACGGTGTTCAGTCCGTAGTACCGCAGCGGTTCGCCGGACGCCAGCACGAAAGGCGGCACATCTTTGATGATCCGGTACCCTCCCCCGACGAATGCGTACATCCCCACGCGCGTGAACTGGTGCGCCGGAGTCCAGCCGCCGATGCCTGCATCGTGCTCGATACGCACGTGCCCCCCGAGCTGTACCCCGTTGGACAGCACGGCCCGGTCGCCGATCACGCAGTCGTGCGCAACGTGGGCGTAGGCCATCAACAGACAGCGGCTGCCGATCACCGTTTTCCAGTTTTCCTTGGTGCCGCGATTCAGGGTGCAGAATTCTCGAATCACCGTCTCATCCCCCACCTCGAGGGTCGTTTCTTCGCCCTCGAACTTCAGATCCTGGGGGATCGTGCCCACAACGGCGCTGTAGTGGACCACACAGTTTCGGCCCAGCCGGGTACCGCGGGCCAGCAACGCGTGACCAGCGATTTGCGAGCCGTCGCCGACGACCACGTCGCCTTCGATCACCGCAAACGGGCCCACCGTCACACCTTCGCCCAGCTCCGCCGCGGGGTCCACAACAGCAGTGGGGTGAATTTTCGTCTCAGTCAGCTTTGCCTCCGCTCAGCTCACGGACTCACGATCCACAACAGCGGCCATCAGCTCCGCCTCACAGACCAGTTCGCCGTCCACAAAGGCTTTTCCGGCCATCTTGCAGATGTTGCGGCGGAACTTGACCATTTCGACCTCAAACCAGACCTGATCGCCCGGCACCACGGGCTTCCGAAACCGCACGTTGTCGATCCCGGTGAAGTAAACCAGCTTTTCATCCGGGTTCGCCTCCGTGTTCAGCAGCAAAATGCCGCCGGTCTGGGCCATCGCCTCGACGATCAGCACGCCAGGCATGATCGGGTGCCCGGGGAAGTGGCCGGTGAAGAAAGGCTCGTTGTACGAGACGTTCTTGTAGCCCACCACGCGTTCCTGGGGCACCAGGTCAACAATTCGATCGACCAGCAAGAAGGGGAAGCGGTGTGGCAGGATGCGCTGGATCGCCTGAATGTCGAAAACGATGTTCTTCTTGGCCGATGGCGCAGCGTACTTGGAAGCAAGTTGCTTCTTTTCGTACTCTTTCCGCAGGATCTTGGCCAGCTCCACGTTGGCCGCATGGCCCGAGCGCGCCGCCAGCACGTGTCCCCGGATTGGCACCCCAACTAAAGCCAGATCGCCAATCAGGTCCAGCGTTTTGTGGCGCACCGGCTCGTTGGGAAAACGCAGTTGCTTGCCATTCAGAATCCCGTTCGCGCCCAGAATGACGGACTCGCTGACGCCGAACATCTTGGCCAACCGGTCGAGCTCGTCCTGCGTGATCTCGCGGTCGATGATCACAATGGCGTTGTCCAGGTTACCGCCACGCGCCAGACCCTGCTCCCAGAGCTCCTCCACCTCGTGCAAGAAGCAAAACGTCCGCGCGGGGGCGAACTCTTTCACGAACTCATCCGTGAGAGAGTACATCGACGTGTACTGCGTGCCCAGGGCCGGGTTCTGGTAGTCCACCATGAACGTGATGCGGAACTCGTCCGACGGCGTGACCACGATGTCGACACGCTTTTCTTCGTCGTGGTACGTGATCGTCCGGTCGATGACCAGGATGTCCCGCGGGGCATCCTGCTCCTCGAGTCCAACTTCCAGCAGCTTCTCGACGAACGGTAGCGCACTGCCGTCGCCGACGGGCGGCTCGTTGCCGTCCAGTTCCACCAGCACGTTGTCGATTTCCAGACCGTAGAGCGCAGCCAGCACGTGCTCAACCGTGTGAATGACAACGCCGTTCTTACCCAAACTCGTGCCGCGCGAAATGTCGACGACGTTGTCGATGATCGCCGGAATCTCGGGACTGTTATCCAAATCCACCCGCCGAAAACGGATGCCAAAACCCGGTTCAGCAGGGCGGAACGTAATGGTCGTGGTGTTCCCCGTGTGAAGTCCTACTCCTGAAAGCGAGACTGGTGCTTTGATCGTCTGCTGTCGAATCAACATCGTCCGTTTTTCCTCCATCTCTACAAAAGCGGGGCCTTTCGGCCCCTGGCCTCCTCCCACTTGTTCAGATTTTCGGTCTGGCCGAACACCTCCTTCGGCGTCAGGTTTTCGTCTTCTTTCGAAGCTCCTCGAGTTCCCGTTCCAGGGCGCGAACCCGCTTAATCAGCTCGGGCAACCGACGCAGAGCAGCTTCCTCCCTCCGGGCTTGCTCCACAGGCCGGGCCGGGTAGCCAAACACGCGTGTGTTGGCGGGCACGCTCTTCGTAACCCCGGACTGGGCAGAAATGAGAGCGTTGTCGCCAATCGTCATGTGGCCGGCGAATCCTGCCTGCCCGCCGACCATCACATTTTGCCCCACCTGGGTACTGCCAGCGAAACCAGCCTGGGCCGCCACAACGGTGTTTTCACCGATCTCAACGTTGTGGCCAACCTGAATCAGGTTGTCCATTTTCACGCCCCGACGGATTCGCGTCTCGCCCAACGTCGCCCGGTCGATGGTGCAGTTGGCGCCGATCTCCACGTCGTCTTCGATCACCACCGTGCCCGCCTGCGGGATCTTGTGGTACACGCCGCCTTCCCTGGCGAAACCGAAGCCGTCGGAGCCGATCACCGTGCCCGCGTGCACAACCACCCGGTTGCCGAGCCGCACCCTCTCGCGCACGGTAACGTTCGCGTGCAAAACGCAATCCTCGCCGATTTCCACTTCCGGCCCGACGTAACATCCCGGGAAGATCTGCGTGTTGGCGCCAATCTTGACTCCGGCCTCCACCACCACGAAGGGGCCGATCGCCACGTTTGGCCCCAGCTCCGCGCTGGCATCGATCAAGGCCGAAGCGTGCACGCCCGGAGGGAGCCTGAGCGTTTCCGGATGAAAAAGGCGCACAACCTGCTGAAAAGCAAAATACGGATTGCGCGCCCGCAACAACGTGACCGATGTCGCCAACTCCAGGTCTTCAGGCACGATCAGCGCGCTCGCACGCGTCTCGTGGGCGTGCTTCACGTACTTGGGGTTGGCAATGAAGCTGATCTGTCCCGCCTCAGCTTCCTCGATGGGAGCAACACCGCGAAGTTCAACGTCTGGGCCTTCCAGTCTGGCCCCAATCCTTCGCGCGATTTCCGACGCGGTAAGCAGCATCGGCCTTATTTGCCGGAGGAAACGCCCTTGTTCAGCACGTTCAGGACCTCGTCGGTCAGATCGGGCTGATCAGGGGCTTTGTAAACAACAGCGCCACCGGCAACGTCGAAGATGTAGGTAAAATTGCCGTCTTTCCCCACCTTGTCGATTGCCTCGCGGATCTTCTGGTAGACGGGCTCGAACAGTTCCGCCTGCTTCTTGTAGACTTCGCCCTGGGCCCCGAACTTCTGATTGTCGAACTCGTAGAGCTTGGCCATCAGGTTCTGAATTTCCTGCTCGCGCTCGCGCTTGCGCTCGTCGCTCAGCAGCAGGCTTTGCTTCTGGTACTGATCCTGCAGCTCTTGAAGCTGCTGCTGCATCTGGTCGCGCTCCTGTCGCCACTGCTGAACGATGTCGTCCAGCTTTTTCTGCGCATCCTGGGCCTCTTTGAACTCCGCCATGATGCGCTGCGAATCGATGTAGCCGAGCTTTACGTTCTGGGCGTGGACAGTTTGCGCCACCAGACCCATCGACAGAAACGCCAGCACAGCCAGAAGCGACACAGTCTTCTTAACCTTCACTTTTTCCTCCTTGTCCAATTACGCGACTGCACCATTCACCCACACGATCGCGCTTTCTCCTGCCAGTCTCTCCAGCAGCCTCGCAGCCGCGAGGCTGTCCCCTTGCCACCGGGTCACGCCCGGTGCAAAACCAGAAGTCATGTCCAAATCCAGAAGTCGCTGCCACCGGCACACCCAGGGCTGCACCGGCGGGCGACGCGACGAGGTCAGAATCCCCGCCCGAAGATGAAATGCGGCTTCCACCCGCTCCGTTTGCCCGTCACCGGGTCGATGTCGAAGCCGTAGCCGTAGTCGAAACCGAGTACGCCGATCATCGGCATGAACACACGGGCACCGATTCCCACCGAGCGCCGCATGGAGTACGGGTCAGCATCCGCCAAGGTGGCCCAGGTGTTTCCGGCTTCGGCAAATGCGAGAGCGAAAATGGTCGGGTTTGGCGAAATCGGCACGCGCAGCTCAAACGTGTACTTCATCATGGCGCGCCCACCTTCTTGCGCCGTGTAGCCGGCCAGCGGATCTTCGTAGCCACGCAGCGGAATCGCCTGCGACATGCCCGCACCACCCATGAAGAAGTAGTCCAGGTACGGAATCCGCTTCGTCCCAAACGGCTGAATGTAGCCAGCCTGGAAGCTGGAGTAGAACACGAGATTCAAGAACGACGGCACGAACCAGTCCGAATGGAAAATGTACTTCACGTATTCGACGTTACCACCGAGCGGTCCGCCGGCAAACTCGATGGACAGCGACATGTCCGAACCGCGCGTCGGGAACTCGGGGCGGTCCAGGCTGTTGCGCGAGTAAATTTGCGTGATGCTGCTGCTCACCAGCGGCCAGTGCTCGGTGACAATGCCGTTCGGGTTGCGTTCGCGGATGTACTCGTCGAAGTCCGACAGCTCGGTGCGGTCGATC
>JAADFT010000551.1 GCA_013152765.1 Calditrichota bacterium
CGCTACGTGGAAGTGGCGGCTGGCTTAGGTGCTCCGTTTGTCCGCCTGTTCGGCGGCACGATCCCGGACGGTGTTTCCCAGGAAGAGGCTGTTAAGATGGCTGCGGAGCGCCTGAGGGGACTCGCTGACCTCGCGTCGGAAGCCGGAATCGCGGTCGTGGTGGAGAGTCACGACAGTTTTTCTCGCGGGCGGGATTTGCGTGCGGTTCTGCAGGCGGCGGAACACCCGGCTGCTAACGCTCTCTGGGACGTTTTCAACAGCCAGATCCCCGGCGGCGAGACTCTGGCGGAAAGCTACGAAGCGATCAGGCCGTGGTTGCGTCACACGCACATCAAAGATGGCGTGATCGAGAGCGGGCACTGGGAGTACACGCCGATGGGCGAGGGCCGGATTGCGTACGGCGACGTTTTCGCCTGGCTCAAGCGAGATGGCTACACTGGTTGGCTGTCCGTGGAGTGGGAGAAACGCTGGCACCCGGAGCTGGCGCCTCCGGAGGAGATTTTGCCGCAGTACGCAAAGGCCATTCGCGAGCTCTGGGAGCATGCAGAAATCTGAGCACAGCATCGGCAGCCGCAGGGCGTGGAGACTCGTCGTTCGAGCTGTTGCCACGCTCGTGGGGCTTACGGTTCTCTTCGCTGCGGACGACTGGCTGCTCATTTTGCTGGCCGAGCAACTGAAACTTGGGCCTTTCCCGATGTTTGCCTACGTGGGGGCCGGAGTCGGGGTGGCGGTTACCAACGGCTTGCTGGCGCTGGCTGTGTACAGGGTGATGCGGCGCAAACCGGTTTCTGGCGCCGAGGGCCTCGTCGGCGAGACGGCGATCGCGTTGCAGGACTTCCGTGGCGAAGGGCTGGTGCGTGTGCACGGCGAGACCTGGACTGCGGAGGCCTCCGGCCGGGTGAAGAAAGGCGAACACCTGACCGTGGAGGCGGTAGAAGGACTTCGGTTGCGTGTCCGGGGCCAGGGTGGAAGACGGTCTGACGCGGCCGGTGACGGCCTGAAGTAGCGGGGAGCCGGGGTCGTGTTCCCCCGAGAAGTGAGTTTTCCGGGCTGAAGATGTTCAGTTGTTGTTTTCTGGTTGATCTCGAAGCAGTCAGGAGGTAGGTTTTGGTTGGTGACGGTGTGCAGGCATTCTCCGGGTTTCTACCGCTGATTTTTGGGCTGGCAGCCCTGGCAAACGTTGCTACGCGCAGAAGGCGTCGCTTCGGCGTGGTGGAGGGTAACGAAGACCTGGCGAAAAAGCAGGCACGACAGTCACCCGAGTGGGTACGGCAGGGCGTCATCTACGAGGTGTTTCCGAGGGCTTTCACTCCGGAGGGTACCCTAAGAGGCGTGCTGCGCAAGCTTCCTGAGCTCGCCGAGCTGGGAGTGAACATCCTCTGGCTCATGCCCATTCACCCGATCGGGGTGAAGGGCAGAAAGGGGCGCCTCGGGTCGCCGTACGCTGTGAAGAACTACTTCGAGGTGCACCCTGACCTGGGAACAAAAGAAGACCTCCGCACTCTTGTTGAACAAGCACACGACCTGGGAATCCGGGTGATTCTGGACTTCGTCGCTAACCACGTTGCTCTCGATTACGACGACGGTGCGGTGCAGCCGCACTGGTTTCAACGCGACGGGGCCGGGAACGCCCACCGCAGGGTCCCCGACTGGACGGACGTGGTGGAGTGGGACTACGGCGTGCGTCAGGTGTGGGAGTACGTTGCGCAGGCCCTGGAGTACTGGGTGAAAGAGTGCGACGTCGACGGTTACCGCTGCGATGTGGCTGGTTTGGTGCCTCTGAAGTTCTGGGAAGAGGTTCGGGAGCGTCTTGAGCGGCTCAAACCGGAAATCTTTCTGCTGGCAGAGTGGTCGGATCCGCGGATGCACCTGAGCGCTTTCGACGCCACCTACGACTGGTCTCTTTACGACGTACTTGTGGACGTGCGAAACGGGTTACTTCCCGCCAGTGCCGTGCTGGATGTTTTGCAGCACGAAGAGAAAACATTTCCGCGCGGTTCGCTCCGTCTTCGGTTCCTCGAGAACCACGACGAGAAACGCAGCGCCGACGTGTTTGGGCTCGACACGTTCGAGCCGTACGCGACGCTGATTTTCACGCTCAGCGGCATCCCTCTGCTGTACAACGGCCAGGAGTACGGCGACGACGTGCGCCCTTCGCTCTTCGAGGCGGCCCAGATTCTTCAGCAGCCAGTAAATCCGCTTGTGCCAAGAACTTACCGTGAATTGATCCGTCTCCGGCGCGAGCACCCAGTTTTCCGGGAAGGCGATTTCACGGTGCTTCCCAACGATGTACCCGCGAAAATCGTCACGTTCGCGCGCAGCAGTGGCGACGAGGCTGCCGTGGTGGTGCTGAATCTCAACAACAGCACAACGCTGGTGAACGTGGAGCTGCCGGCATCTCTGCGCCACGGACGCGAGGACTGGCTTTTTCACTTTCGCAAGTGGCAGGCGCTCAGGCTGTTCCGCCGCGAAAGGCTGACGTTCGAGCTGGAACCCTACGAAGCCGTAGTCATGTTGGGCGAGGCAGAAGCGACGTAAGGAACCTCCGGGGACAAGCGTCGTTGCACCTTGGGACGGGAAAAAGGGGGCAGAAAATGTAAGCTGTTACTGTTGTAGTTGTTGTCGCATTTCCGGAGGAAGGGCGGTACGAAAGCGTGCCGCAAAGGAGGGAACGACGGTGGAGAGAAGACGCTACCCTCGCTACATGATTTCGAAAGACATTACACCAATTCTCGAAGGTTGGGAGTACGTACCCAACGACATCAACGTCAGGCGAATCCACGGCCTGGACGGCCGGGACAAGGTACAGCTACGGATTGATCTGGGGCTGATGCAAATGGAGCTCGACGGTCGGCCGGATGGCCAGCGGCCGCACGGGAAGGAGTCGCTGCTCGACTACTTCGAGGCGCTTCTTCGGGAGCACATCGAGCGCTACGGCTCCGACGACCAGTTTTCGCTCAATTCCGACGATTTGGTCGAGCTGCAGCGGGAAGGCATCCAGTACTACCATCGCTACATCAGCCTGCTGCACCTCGGCGACTACCCCCGGGTCATTCGCGACACGGAGCGCAACCTCAGGCTGTTCGATTTCGTTCGCCGGTACGCCGAAGACGAGGAGGACAAGTGGTCCTTCGATCAGTACCGGCCCTACGTGTTGATGATTCGAGCGCGTGCGAAAGGCATGCTCGCTCTGGAGCGGAAGGAGTACACCCAGGCTCTGGAGGCGATTCGGGAAGCGATCGAAGAAATCGAGGATTTTCTGCGGGAGTACGTGGAAGAAGACTCGCTGGAAGAGAACAACGAGATCCAGGTGCTTCGGGAGTGGGCGGAGCAAATTGAGCGCGAACGGCCTTTGACGCCGCGCGAACGGTTGTCGCGGGCGCTGGAGGAGGCGGTGCGGCGCGAAGAGTACGAAAAGGCCGCCAAGCTTCGCGATCAGTTGCGCCGTCTGAACGCTCGTGAGAACTGACAGAAAGGAGGAGGGGACATGGGGCTTGAGCGTCGCAAGGTGGCCATGTTGCTTGCTGACAAGTTTCAGGACGAAGAAGCAACGGAGCCGAAGCAGTTTCTCGAGAAGCACGGCGTGACTGTAGAGGTGGTTGGTCTCCAGAAGGGTGAGGTGACTGGCAAGAACGGTCGCGCGCGGATCCGAGTCGACCGGACAATCGACGAAGTGACACCTGCGGAGTACGACGCTGTGATCATTCCCGGCGGCTCGTCGCCGGAGCGACTGCGCATCAACGAAAACGTACTGCGTTTCGTGCAGCTCTTCTGGGAGACGGGCAAACCGGTGGCGGCCATCTGTCACGGACCCCAGGTGTTGATTTCGGCTGGCCTTCTCGCTGGCAGGCGACTCACCAGCTACATTGGGATCCGCGACGACGTGAAACTCGCCGGTGGTGAGTGGGTAGATGAGCCTGTTGTGCGGGACGGTCAGCTCATTACCTCGCGTGTGCCTCAAGATTTGCCGAAATTCAACGAAGCAATTCTTGAGGCCCTGAAGGAACTCGATTCGCGCGAAAAATGGGAGATCGGTCCGGACACGGATCCCCTGGAAGCGCTGCGCGTGGCTGTCTCAAGAGAGAAAGGCGCGCACGACTTCTACAAAGCCGCAGCGGAGCAGTTTGACGACGAGCGTTTGCGCAACAAGTTCGAGTACCTGGCGGCCATTGAGAAGGGGCACTGGGACGACCTGACTGAGCTGTACCGCAGGCTCTCCGGCGGCAAGGAACCGGAGCTAATTGTTCACGAGAACGAGCTCGGCAAACAGCTTGTTACCCCGGACCTGACGCCGCAACAGGCTACAGAGCTGGCAATCCGGGCGGAGGAGCTGGCGTACCAGTTCTACAGGAGAGCGGCGGACCTGGCCCGGAATCAGAAAGCGAAAGACCTGTTTCTGCACCTTGCTTCCGAGGAGCTGGAGCACAAGCGCCTGCTGTCCCACGACCTTGCCGCCGAGGAAGGCGGTCGCAGTTTTCAAATGGCGACGTACTTCGACATCCCGCCAGGAGCGGAAGGACTGTGGTAACACCGGGAGTCTGACGATGTAGCGACGAGAAAGCTCAGGTCTGCGGAGGGGGTTCGGACCGTACTCCTGACCTGGCGCGCTTACGACGAGACATCCGCGAGTGGGCTTGAGGTAGGGAACCCTGCTGTGAAGCCAAAGAGGTCGCGAGGATGCGTTTACCCCGCCGGTTGGTGTCGGTCTTGGTGTTTTTGAGTCTTGGTGGCGTTTTCGTCGTCCTCTGGTTTTTGTTTCGGACAGCAGAACAGGACCAGTTGCGCCGAATCACCGCCCAGTACGCCGACGAGGGACAGCGACGCATCCAGTGGCTCCTCCGAAACCGATTTGACCTGCTGAGATCCTTCCAGTCCTCTTTTGCCAAGCTTCCTTCTTTCGACCCCGACGATTTCCTCCACCGGGCCGAGATGGTCTACCAGGCCGCGCCGGGCTTTCAGGCCATCAACTGGATTGACCCCACCGGGCGGATTCAGATTGTCTTCCCGCGGGAAGGCAACCTGCCTGCTCTGGGACGCGATCTCCACAGCCACCCCGACGCAGCTGAAATTTTCCAGGTGGCCGAGCGGGAGAAGCGGCCCACGATCACGCCACCGGTACGGCTTTTCCAGGGTGGACTTGGTTTTGCCAGCTACTGGCCCGTGATCACCGACGACGGCGAGTTGCTGGGGTACGTGAACGGCGTTTTCCGCCTGCGGCGCGTTCTGGATGTGGCGCTGGGTGGCATTCCAGCGCCGCCGGGACTGGGTTTTCGCGTCCTGGATGGCAACACCGTACTGTACGACACGGAGCCGCAGCGAGCCGAGGTTGCATTCGTCGAGAAGCGCTCGGTTGACGTGGGCGGAAACCACTGGGTGCTGGAGGTGGGGCCGTCCACACGGCTGGCCCGCAGCTTCTCGGGGCAGCGAGGGTTGCCCATGCTGGCGGGAGGACTGGTGTTCGCCCTTGCTTTGGCGCTGCTTGTGGAGGTGCTGGACAGACGGCGTCAGCAGCACCGCGAGGCACAGGCGCGAGCCGAGGAAGCGGAGAAAGCCCTGCGCGGCATCCTGGAAGCGAGCCCCTACCGCGTCTTTGCTGTGGACGAAAGCGGCCGAATCGTGTTCGACAGCCCCGCTGTGGAGGCGCTCACGGGTTACACTCCCGAAGAGACACACGGCACTCGCATCGGCATCGAGGAGGCGGTGGACCCGGAGGACGTGCCCATCTTGCGCGAGGGATTCCAGGCGGCTTTGCGCGGGGAACGCGCCGAGACGGGCCCGGTGCGCGTGATTCGCAAAGATGGCCAGATTCGCCGCGTGCGTGTGGTCTGGGCGCCGCTGGCTTCTGCAGAAGGCTACCCTGCCCGGGCCATCGGCGTGATGGTGGACTGCACCGCGGAGGTCGAGGCTCAGGAGCAGCTCCGCCGCTCGGAAAAGCGCTACCGCACCCTGCTCGAGACACTTCCTGCAGCTGTGCTTGTGGTGAATCGGGCCGGTGACATCGTGGTGGCGAATCGTACGGCCAAGGTCTGGACAGGCCTTTCAGAGGACAAGCTGCACGGGTGGAATCTGGCGCAGTTCCTGGAGCCTGCCGACCTGGAAGTGATGCGGGAGCGGATGTCCAAACTCTTCGCAGAGGGGAAAGTGGAGGGGACCTGGCGCTACCGGGTGCGTTTGCCCTCGGGCGAAGGCCGCTGGGTTGAATCGGCGTCGGTTCGCCTGGACGAGGACGACGCCGAGCCGCTGGCGCTGGTGATCGTGTGGGATGTGACCGAGCAGGAGCGTTCCCGCAGCGAGCTCGAGCTCAGTCAGCAGCGCTTCAAGGCCCTCTTCGACAACGTCCCGGAGGCGATTTTCGTTTTCGACGCGCAGACCTACCGCATCCTGGACGTCAACCGCGTGGCCACGGAGCGTTATGGCTACACGAAAGAAGAATTCGTTCGAATGACGATTCTGGACATCCGGCCGCAGCAGGAAGTCACCGTCATCAAGCGGCTGTTGTCCGGAGCGCAGCCGGGTGAGCCCGGACTGTTGCCAGGAGAGTACTGGCACCGGCGCAAGGACGGATCGGTGTTTCCGGTGGCCATTTACCGGCAGGTTCTGGACCTGGAAGGGCAGCGAATCGTGATCGCTGTGGCGGTCGATCTGACCGAACGAAAGAGGTCCGAGGAAGAGAAACGGCGGCTTCAGCAGCAACTGTTGCAGGCGCAAAAGCTGGAGGCGATTGGCACGCTGGCCGGTGGGGTGGCCCACGATTTCAACAACATTCTGACGGGAATCATCGGGCTTGCGGACCTGATCATGCTGGACAGCCCGTCCGACAGTTCGTTGTACCGGGACGCGCAGGAAATCAAGAAGGCGGCGAATCGGGCAGCCACTCTGGTGCGCCAGTTGCTGGCGTTCAGCCGCCGTCAGTTGATGCAGCCGCAGCGGGTGAGTTTGAATGACGTCGTTCTGGACATGAGCCGGATGCTCCGGCGGCTGATCGGTGAGGACGTTGAGCTGAAGCAGGTGCTGGCGGAGAATCTGCCTCCGGTGAAGGCGGATCCGGGCCAGATCGAACAGGTGATCGCCAATTTGGCTGTGAATGCCCGCGACGCCATGCCCGAAGGCGGTGAACTTCTGCTCGAAACCAGCCTCGTGGTTTTGGACAGCTACTACTGCGAGACGCACCCGTGGGCTCGACCGGGCAAGTACGTGCTGCTGACCGTCTCGGACACCGGAGTCGGCATGGACCCGACGGTCCGGGAGCGGATTTTCGAGCCCTTCTTCACTACGAAGGAGAGGGGACAGGGCACCGGTCTCGGGCTTTCGGTAGTTTACGGGATCGTGAAGCAGCACGACGGGCTGATTCACGTGTACAGCGAACCCGGACGCGGGACGACCTTCCGGATTTACCTTCCGGCGCTGGAGGGCGAAAGCGAGCCTCTGCACCACGCTGAGAGTGTGCCGCGGGTCATTCAGGGCAGCGAAACGGTGCTGGTGGTAGAGGACGAGGAGATCGTCCGGGCGCTGGCTGTTCGCGCTCTCGAGAGGGCCGGGTACAGGGTGCTGGAGGCCGGAAACGGCGAGGAGGCCCTTGAGGTTCTGTCACGCCGCCGCGGCGAAGTGGGCCTCGTTTTTGCAGACGTTGTGATGCCTGTGATGGGCGGGCGCGAGCTGTACGACCGCGTGCGCGAGATGTACCCCGATCTGCCCTTTCTGTTTGCCAGCGGCTACAGCCTGAACGGGGTCCATCAGCGCTTCGTGCTGGAGGAGGGGCTGGACTTCATCGCCAAGCCGTACGATCCCGAACAACTCCTGCTGAGAGTACGAGATCTGCTGGACCGCGTAGCTGGCGACGAGACGGCGTAGTTCTACTACGTCGAAATGCCGTTAGCATTTCGTAGACGTAGTTTTCTCTGCACCAAAATCCTCCGAGCTTTGCCTGAAACGAGCCTGCTTTAGCAGGCGGATCTTCTTGTTAGCCCGGGGATTTGATCCCCGGGCGAAAAGGCCTCGCACCAGCTTCGGCCTTGTCTCCGGAATCTGACACAGTAAACTTAATCCTGCTTTGACAGGATCCTGGTCATTTCTTCCCGGGTTGAGCCCGCGCGACCGGGCGCCGCCTCAAGGTAGCCTAAGGATTTGAGCCTTGTCGGGAGAGCGCAGGGCGCTTTTGACCTTGTCCGTGCAAACCCAACGTTGCGGGCCTTGCGGAAACGAAAAAGCCGTCGCCTCAGTGGTCCGAGGTCGACGGCTTTGCTGTTTCAGGTCTGAGATGAGAAAGCAAGTCTCGTTGCAGTACCCTGAGCAAACGAGAACTGCACGTCTCCGAAAGTCGGCTTGGGTGCCCCCTCGTGCGAAACACGGTCTGCGTGTGCCTAAGCGCACACAGGCAGACGCGGTTTTTCTCAGCAGGCTACGTCAGTTTGTTTGAACAGCCTGTTACTCCTCGCCCTTCTCCTCTTTCTCCTTTGGTCCTTCGCCAAGCCTCATGAAAGGTTTCAGCAGTTCCATCGGCAGAGGGAAGAGGGTCGTTGTGTTGTTCTCGGTACCGATCTCGAGCAGGGTCTGCAGGTAGCGCAGTTGCAGCGCGATCGGGTGCTCGGCGATGATCTGCGCCGCGTCCGCCAGGCGCTGCGAAGCCTGGAACTCGCCCTCAGCGTGGATGACCTTTGCGCGCCGCTCACGTTCGGCCTCAGCCTGGCGGGCCATGGCTCGCTGCATTTCCTGCGGCAGGTCAACGTGTTTGATCTCCACCAGCGAAACCTTGATGCCCCACGGGTCTGTGTGGTGATCGATGATCTGCTGGAGGCTCTGGTTGATTTTCTCGCGCGCGGAGAGGAGCTCGTCCAGTTCCGCCTGACCGAGGACGCTACGCAGCGTGGTTTGGGCGAGCTGCGAGGTGGCGTACAGGTAGTCTTCGACCTCCACCACAGCCTTCGCGGGGTCCATCACGCGGAAGTAGAGCACCGCGTTCACCTTTACCGAGACGTTGTCTTTGGTGATGACGTCCTGCGGCGGCACATCCATTGCCACCACCCGCAAACTCACCTTGACCATCCGATCGACGATCGGGATGAGCAAGAACAACCCGGGACCACGCGTGCCGACGAGGCGGCCAAGGCGGAAGACCACACCTCGCTCGTACTCGCGCAAAACCCTGACAGCGCTGATGAGCAGCAGCGCCGCGATGCCAACGACAACAGTCCAAGCTTGCATGGATCTTACCCTCCGTAGATTAACAACGTGTACAACTCTCTGCGATGTCAGCTGTGTTAGCTGACGGGTTCCACTTTCACACTCAGTCCCTGCACCTCCACGACGCGAACTTTTTGCCCCTTGCGAATTGACTGGTCGCTCCAGGCCGTCCAGATCTCGCCGTGCACCTTAACCTGTCCCTCGGAGCCCGGTGCGATCCTGGTCAGGGCCACGCCGATTTCGCCGATCAACCCTTCCTTGCCCGTGGTCGGTTTTCGGAGCTTGGCCTTCAGGGCCATGCCGAGAGCGAAAATGAAAAACGCCGCTGTGGTGAGCGTGACCGCCAGAACTACGCTCAGTGAAATCCGCAAGGCCGGTACCTCGTAGTTGTTGAAGAGCATGAGTGACCCAATGACCATGGACACGATGCCACCGATTGTAAGAATTCCGTAGCTCGTGATTTTGACCTCGAGAATGAACAGGAGGATGGCAAAAAGGATGAGCAGCAAGCCGGCGTAGTTTACAGAAAGGGTTTGCAAGGCAAAAAACGCGAGAATCAGAAAGATGACGCCCACCACGCCGGGCAAAATCGCGCCGGGGTTGGAGAGCTCGAAGAAAATGCCGTAGATGCCGAGCATCAGGAGGATGTAGGCGACGGTGGGGTGGGAGATCTTGTAGAGAATGCGGTCGCGTACGGTCATCGGGCGTTCGACCACGGTGGCGCCGCGCGTGTGCAGGACTTTTGTCCCGCTCGCCAGCTTCACCTCGCGCCCGTCGATCGCGTTCAGCAGGGAGTCCAGTGACGGTGCTACAAGATCCACGACGTGCTTTTTGACAGCCTCTTTCTCCGTCACCGAAATGCTTTTCCGAACTGCCTGCTCAGCCCACTCGGCATTCCGGCCGCGCTTCTCAGCGATGCTCCGGATGTACGCTGACGCCCAGTTGGTAACTTTTTCCTCCATCACGCCCGAGGTGTCGGCCTGCCCCTGGATGTTCACCGGGTGCGCGGCACCGATGTTTGTCCCCTCGTCCATGGCGGCAATGTGAGCGGCCAGTGTGATGAACACTCCCGCGCTCACAGCCCCGGCTCCCGAAGGCGACACGTAGACCACGATCGGCACGTTGGCGGAGAGCATGTGCTTTACAATGTCCTTTGTGCTCTCCAGCAGGCCACCGGGAGTGTCGAGGCGAATGATCAGACACTCGGCGTTCTGTTCCTCGGCGTAGGCGATGTTCCGAATGATGTACTCGGCGGAAATCGGGTTGATGACCCCGTCCACGTCAATCAGGTACACGACGCGCGGCCGGGACGACTGCACAGTCGTGTCCGCCGACTGGCCGAAACCGCTGGCCAGGGGCAGGGCTAACGTCAGCAAGAAAAGGAAAACACGTTTCATGATTGTCCCGCGATTTGGCCGGACTCAACGCCGGCTGAAGAGGTAAAGCAGCAGCGAAAGCAGAACACTCAGGAGAATGCTGGTCGTGATGGGGAAGTAGAAGACGAAGTTGTCGCGCTCGATTCGAATGTCGCCTGGTAGACGCCCCAGAAAGGGAATGTGCTTACCGTAGACGAGAAAGAGACCAAGCAACACCAGAAAAAGGCCAAGAAGGAGTAGCAACCGACCCAAAGCCTCGAATCCGCCCGAATTCATTGTTTTGCCTTCCTCGTGGTGCTTTCGTCTCAGAAGTCAATCCAACTTCACCACTTCAATTTAGCAAAGTGGCCGAGCATTGTCAACTGGTTTTGAGTTTTCCAGGACTTCCCCCCAAAGATGGGGAAACGCCGTTTGTAAACCACCGCTTGCACAAGATCAAGGTAAAGTCAGTGAGCCTGACCTTCTATTGCCGTCGGGAAGTGAGTTTCCACCCCTGCCACAAGGGTGAACTGGCAGGGAGTACCTTGCGCGCTGCATTCTTGTGAAGGAGTGCACACGTAGCCCCTGTGGTAGGGCGTGTTGGCTTCTCTCTGCAGCGACCACCACAAGCCGCCGCGCCCGGTGAAGATACGTCGGCGGAAAACGGTGGCGACTGCTTCAGAAACGGGACCGCAGATGAACGCAGATCGACACAGATGGACTCTTCACCGGGTTTTCTAAGGTGTAGCCCCCTTGCTCCTGTTTACCGGGAGCGCGACGGACCCGCTGAACGCAGGCGTGTTCGAATCTGCAGCGTTGGTAGTTGTGCTGTGTCAAGATCCCCCTGACCTGTCAGGAACGCAGACTCCTTACGCTGCGAGCCCCCTAATCCTTGCGCGAGGTGAGCCTGCTTTAGCAGGCGTCTTTTCTT
>JAADFT010000552.1 GCA_013152765.1 Calditrichota bacterium
AGCTGGCGCGAGAGAAACACCCCTCGCTGATCATCCTGGACATCATGCTGCCCAAAATGGATGGTTACAAGGTGTGCCGCTTCTTGAAATTTGACCAGCGGTACAAGGACATTCCCGTTTTCGTCCTGACATCGCGCACCAAGAAAAGCGACCAAGAACTTGGCAAAAGCGTGGGCGCGGACGAGTATTTCACCAAACCTTACGAACCCAAACAACTCATGGCCAAGATCAACGAATACCTCTCCAAACCAGCACTGGCTACGGAGAAACAGGAAGGCTAACAAGTCGCAAGACGAAGAGCAACAGAACGGAGGTCCACAAGAAGCCCAAGATGAGGATGCCAACAGGCTTCGCACGACAGGACCAGTCGGAAGGATTCCACTTTCGACCAATACGAACCCACGAAATTTCGGCAAACCAGAACCGGGGTTAGGGCAGCACAGACGAGACACAACCGCAACGAGCGCAGACGCAAGGAGGTACCCGGATGCCAACATTGGCTGCTGCAGAGAAGCTGGGACGCATTGTGATTCGCAGTCTCCCAACGCTGCCTTCTGTGTACTACCGCGTGGAAGAGACAATGCGAGACCCCGACACCTCCGCAGCCGACGTGGCCAGGATCATCGAATCGGACCAGAGCATCGCTTCGAAAGTCCTGAAACTGGTTAACTCCAGTTACTTCGGCTTCACGCGCAAGATCACATCGCTGCGGCAGGCCATCGTGATGCTCGGCTTCAGCGCGGTCCGGAACGCCCTGCTGAGCATTTCGGTCATCAAAGCCTTCGGCCCCGGAAACGAGGATTTCAACCGGAAAGAGTTTTGGAAACACGCTCTGGCCGTGGCTGCTTCCGCTCGCTTCATCAGCGTGGACTGGCGCTTAGGCGTGCACGACGACGCCTACGCCGCTGGAATCCTGCACGACATCGGCAAAGTGGTGCTGGACCAGTACCTGCATGCTGAGTTCGTGCGCAGCCTCAAGCTGAGCCAGCGGGAAGGCATGTCGCTACACGAAGCGGAAAGGCGCGTGATTGGAGCCTCCCACTGCGACGTCGGCGAGTACCTGTGCGAATCCTGGTCGCTCCCGGTGCGGCTCGGCGAAGCAGTTGCATTACACCACAAGCCGTCCGTCATCCGGAGCGACCCCAGGCTGGTCTCGGTGGTGCACGTGGCCGACTCGATGGTGCGCCAGCTGCAGCTCGGTCACAGCGGCAACTACGGTCCAATCGAGTACAACGAGGCAGCGCTTGAGGAGTTGAACACCGGGCCGGAGCGAATCGCAGACCTACTGTCGAAATTGCGGCAGGAATTCGCCATGAACCCGGACCTGTTTGCCATTTTCGAAGGGGATTGAGCCGTTGGCGGATTTCGTTCTCAAAACCTCCTCCCACAAACTGCTGGACTACCTGACCAGCCGGGGTCTGCTGCGGCAAGAGCAGGCCGAGCAGATTCTGCGCGACTACCACGAGTCGGGTGAACCTCTGACCCGACTCATCCAGCGCCTCGGCCAGGTGCCAGAGGAGCAGGTTCTGCAGGCTGTGGCGGAGGTTTTCGAAATCCCCTACGTGAAGCTGTCCGAGTACGCCATCGACCGGGACGCTCTGCAACTTGTTCCCGCCGAGATGGCGCGCGAGCTGCGGGTCATCCCGCTGTTTCGAATCGGCGACGTGCTCACAGTGGCCATGGCCGAGCCGGGGGATGTGACCGTCATCGACCGGCTACACGTGCTGACAGACCTGGAAATCGAACCAGCGGTCGCGTCGGAAAGCGACATTCTGGCAGCCATCGAGGAGTACTACGGACTGCCAACCGTCATCGACGACTCGCTGGACCAGGTGTTGCAGGAAATCGTCGAGGAACAGCCGGAGAGCGAACAGCAGGAGTCGCCAGCCGAACAGCTCAAGGCCATCGCCGAAGAAGCGCCAGTCATCAAGCTGGTCAATTTGGTAATCGCCCAGGCCATCCGCGACCGCGCCAGCGACATTCACATCGAACCTGAGGAAAAGCACCTGCGAGTGCGCTACCGCATCGACGGCATGCTGCACGAGGCCTTTCAGCCCCCCAAAAACCTGCAGGCAGCCATCACGTCGCGCATCAAGATTCTGGCACAGATGGACATCGCCGAGACCCGCGTTCCCCAGGATGGCCGCTTCCAGGTGCGGTTGGACAACAAGGAAATCGACATTCGCGTTTCCACCCTGCCAACGGTGTACGGCGAAAACATCGTCATGCGAATCCTGGACAAAAGCAGTCTCCGCTTCGGACTGGAAGAGCTCGGGTTCATGCCGGACACCCTGGAGAAAGTCAAGCAGATGTTGTCCAGCTCGTACGGCATCATCCTGGTAACCGGGCCAACCGGGAGCGGCAAAACCACGACGCTGTACTCCGCTCTGCAATCCATCAACACCATCGACAAGAACATCATCACCATCGAAGATCCGGTGGAGTACCGGTTGCCGCTGGTACGGCAGTCCCAGGTGAATCCGAAAGCTGGCATGACATTCGCGGCAGGTTTGCGGTCCATCCTGCGTCAGGATCCCGACGTGGTGATGGTGGGGGAAATTCGTGACTCCGAGACGGCACAAATTGCCGTGCAGGCGGCGCTGACGGGCCACCTGGTCCTGTCCACGCTGCACACAAACGACGCTCCCGGGGCCATTACCCGCCTTACGGAAATGGGCGTGGAGCCGTTTCTGACGGCCTCGGCAACAATCGGGGTAATCGCTCAGCGTTTGGTTCGAAAATTGTGCACAAAGTGTCGAGCGCCTTACCAGCCAAGCCCTGAGGTGCTGAAACGCTTTCACATCAAACCGCGGAACAGCCCCTACACCTTCTACCGCGCGGAGGGCTGTTCCCAGTGCAAGAACACAGGCTACAGGGGTCGAGTCGGCATCTACGAGGTCATGGTCATGGACGACCAGCTTCGCGAGCTCACCCTGAAGCGAGCCCCGGCTGAAGAACTCCGGAAGGTGGCCATTCGCTCGGGCATGCGCACACTGCGGCAGGACGGTTTGCTGAAAGTGGCCAGGGGCATCACCACACTCGAGGAGGTTGCTCGCGTTACAAACCTCGAATAATCCGGCGAGTTGCCGATAAAACGATCGAACCCACCGAAACGCCGAAGTACAGCCGGTTCAGCGTAATTCGGCTCCTTCTCGGCGTGCTGGACACAAGTGGGGCACACGGCAAGTCCCCAATCTGCGAGAAGCACCAACAGGCGAAGGGGTGTTGAACATGGCCAAAATTCTCGTTGTCGAGGATCATCCGGAAACGCAACTGGCGCTGGCGCTGAGGCTCCGCAGCGCAGGCCACGAGGTCATCACAGCCGACGACGGCGACGCCGGGTTGCGTAAAGCGCGCGAAGTTTCGCCCGACGTCATCATCCTGGATCTCATGCTGCCCAAGCTGGACGGATTTCACGTTTGCAGGTTGCTCAAATTCGATGACCGCTACGCCCACATCCCGATTGTCATGCTGACTGGCAAAGCCACACCGAAGGATCGCAACATCGGGCTCAGTGTCGGAGCCGACGTCTACCTCACCAAGCCCATCGACCACCGCAGGCTGCTCGCCGTCATCGACGGCTTGCTGAGGGCCCGGAAGCCTACGGACACGCCAGTCAGTTGAGATGTGCAAAGGAAGCAGCGGCGAGACGCACAAAGGGTGGAGGAAACCAGTCCTTCGTAGCGCAAGCAGGGAGGCGGAACCTTGGGAAAAAAGAACGTTCTCCTCGGTGATTTTCTGGTTGAGCAGGGGCTCATCACCGAAGAGCAGCTCAAGAAAGCGCTAAAGCACCAGCAAAAAGCCGGTAAGCTACTCGGGCGTTCGCTGATCGACCTGGGATTCATCGGCGAAGAGGAATTGATCAAAGCGCTCAGCGAGCAACTGGGCGTGCAGTACGTGTCGTTGCGAAACTACCAGGTGGATCCGAAGGTCATCAAGCTGGTGCCAGAGGAGCTGGCGCGCACGTACCAGGTGGTGCCGCTTTTTGCCATTGAGAACGACCTCACCGTGGCCATGGCCAACCCGCTGGACGTACTGGCCATCGATGCCCTGAGCAGGGCGACGGGCATGAAGATTCTGCCGGTTGTGTGCTCGGAAGAGGAAATTCGCGAGGCCATCGAGCACTACTACGGCAGCAGCAGCGTGGCTGAGGCCATTCAGAGTTTAGGGCAAACTTCCGAGCTCGGCGGCAATGGGCACGATGAGCAGCTCAGCGAACAGGCCCTGCGGCGCGAAGCGGAGGAAGGGCCCATCGTCAAGCTGGTGAACTCCATCCTCGAACAAGCCGTCCACGAGGGTGCCAGCGACATTCACATCGAGCCCATGGAGGACCGCGTGCGCGTGCGCTACCGGGTAGACGGCGTCCTGCATCAGGTGCACAGCGCCCCGAAAACGGTGCAGCTCGCTCTCGTATCCCGTGTCAAGATCCTCGCTGACCTGAACATTGCCGAACGGCGGCTCCCCCAGGACGGGCGCTTCCGCCTGCTGATGGACGGTCGACGCGTGGATTTCCGCGTGTCCACCTTACCCAGCACCCACGGCGAGAAGGTCGTGTTGCGAATTCTCGATCGCAAAGAAAACGTCTCCCTCGAGCAACTCGGACTTGAACCCGACGAACTGGAGAAAGTGCGCGGGTTGCTCGGCAAGGCCCACGGCATTGTGCTTGTAACGGGTCCAACCGGCAGCGGCAAAACGACCACGCTCTACAGCGCCTTGCAGGAGCTGGACCGCGAAGCCCTGAACATCGTGACACTGGAAGATCCCGTGGAGTACGAGCTCGAGGGGATTACCCAATCCCAGGTTAACCCAAAAATCGGCCTTACGTTCGCCAACGGGTTGCGCAGCATCCTGCGTCAGGATCCGGACGTAGTGCTGGTGGGCGAAATTCGCGACCGCGAGACGGCCGAGATCGCCATTCACGCTGCCCTCACGGGGCACCTGGTCCTCTCCACTCTGCACACCAACGATTCCGCCGGGGCCATGACCCGGTTGATCGACATGGGCATCGAGCCGTACCTTGTGTCGTCTTCAGTGGTGGGTATCATCGCCCAGCGCCTGGTCCGCAAGGTGTGCTCCAATTGTTCCGAACCGTTTCGCCCGTCCAAAACGCTCGTGACCAGCCTGGGCCTGCCGCCTGACGGCGACTACACTTTTCACCGCGGCAAAGGCTGCAACGTGTGCAAACAGACCGGCTACAAGGGTAGAATTGGCATCTACGAGGTCCTTCTCACGAACGACCAAATCCGTGAGCTGGTGCTTCAGAAGGCACCCGCAACCGCCATTCAGGCCGCCGCCAAGGAAAACGGCATGCGGACGCTGCGCGAGGCTGGACTCAGAAAGGTGCTCCAGGGTCTGACCACAGTGGAAGAGGTCCTGCGGGTAACGCAAATCGACTGAGACAACTCCGGTCTGGCGTCGCGAAGAATCAGGGGGCAAAAATCCGGGAGGGTGAAGAGTGGCTCTGTGTAGAGTGACAGCACGCAGGAAGCGACTGACGAACAGCACAGGAGCCAAATGGCGTCGCACCCAGTTTCGATTTCGCCTGAGTCAGATGTTCTGACGGCAGCACAAGAGCCCCTCCTCCCGCGCGTACTCCTCATCGACGACGAGCGGGACTTCACCGCCCTGGCAGAGGACATCCTCACCCAGGGTGGCTGGCAAGTCACCCGAGCCCATTCCGGCTACGAGGCGCTACAACTGCTGAGCCTTACGCGCTTCGACGCGGCCATCCTCGATTTGAACATGCCCCTCATTTCCGGGCAGGAAACGCTGGAACGTCTGCGACGTCTTGACCCTACCCTGCCTGTCATCATCCTCACAGCAGTGGCCGACCTGGAGACAGCGGTCTCCTGCATGCAAATGGGCGCCTACGACTACTTCACAAAGCCGGTGGATTGGCAGCGCCTGCAGCTCGCGCTCCGCAACGCCTCCCGTGTTCGCCTGCTCGAAGACGAAGTCCAGCGGCTCCGTTCCGCACTGCAGCAGCGCTACGGATTCGGCGACATCATCGGCCGCTCGGGCCCAATGCGCGACGTGTTCGACGCTGTGCGGCGCGTGGCCGAGACCGACGTCACGGTGCTGCTCCAGGGAGAAAGCGGCACCGGCAAAGAGCTGGTGGCCCGCGCCATTCACGCCAGCAGCAAACGGCGCAACAAGCCGTTCGTGGCAGTGAACTGTGCTGCCATTCCGGAGACCCTTCTGGAAAGCGAACTGTTCGGCCACGAGAAAGGGGCTTTCACCGGAGCCATCGCACGCCGCCTCGGGCGTTTTGAGCAGGCCAATGGCGGCACCCTGTTTCTGGATGAAATCGGCGAGATGTCGCCTGCTACCCAGGTAAAAATCCTGCGCGTCCTGCAGGAAAGGCGCTTCGAGCGTGTGGGCGGCACGCGCTCCGTGGAAGTTGACGTTCGAATCATTTCCGCCACGAATAAGGACCTGGAGGAAGAGGTTCGCGAAGGCCGCTTCCGCCAGGATCTCTACTACCGCATTTGTGTCTACCCCATCCACCTGCCGCCACTGCGCGAACGCCAGGGAGACATCCCGATTCTGGTCGGCCATTTCATCCAGCGTTTCAACGAGAAGATGCCCCGGCACCGCCAGATCCGGAGTGTGGCCCACGACGCCATGCGGGCCCTGGAGGCTTACGACTGGCCCGGGAACGTGCGCGAGCTCGAAAACGTGCTGGAGCGCTCCATGCTCAACGCTGACGACGGGGTTCTCCGTTTGCACAATTTGCCACCGCACTTGCAGCGGGCTTTCCCCGAAGGGCGAAACAGCGGCGCTGCCATTTCGTGGAAGCAGGCACTCGCCCACGCTACAGAAATTCCTACGCTTGAAGAAATCGAGCGCGAAGCGCTCAAGCTTGCTCTTAAGTTGACGAAGAATAATGTGACTGCGGCGGCCTCCCGACTGGGGATCGGCAGGACGACTTTCTACCGCAAAATGCGGCGTTACGGCCTCACGGATTCGCCGCAGTAGGGGCTGTTACACGCTTTCTCTGTTCCGATCAAAGGAGACAGACGGCCCGTGGCTCTCACAGGTACGGAATTCGCGACCAGCGCAACCACCACGTCGACGGACAGGGAATCCAGATCCATCTGGCAGATCCGGGACTACATCTACAAGGCCAGTGGCATGTACTTTCCGGAGCACAGGCGCTTTTTCCTCGAAAGCCGTTGCAGACGTCGGATGGAAGCCCTGGGTATCCAGAGTTTCGAGGAGTACTACCGCTACCTCACACGGCCCGATGTCCGTCGCCAGGAGCTGCAAGCGCTCCTGAACGAGGTCACGATCAACGAAACAAGCTTTTTCCGCAACCAGCCTCAGTTCGACGCCCTGCGGCACATTTTCCTGCCCGAAATTGCCAAGCGGAAGGGCTCCATTGGCTTCAAGCGGCTCAAGATCTGGAGCGCCGGGTGCTCCTCCGGAGAGGAACCCTACTCCATCGCCATCGTCGTGCACGAACTGAAAGCCACCCTCCTGCAGGGCTGGCAAATCCAGATCGTTGGCACGGACATCAACCAGACGGTGCTCGACAAGGCTCGCCAGGGCATCTACACCCGCTACTCCTTTCGGAACACCCCGCCTCACATGATCTCGCGCTACTTCAAGAACCTTGGCGACGGGCGTTTCGAGCTGGATCCGGCCATCCGCCGCATGGTCGAATTCAAGAACATGAACTTGATCGACGAGATGGCCGTGCTGTTCATGAAAGGATTCGACATCATTTTCTGCCGCAACGTTTTGATTTACTTTGACCTGGCGGCAAAAAAGCACACCATTCAGCACTTTTACAACGCGTTGCTCGACGAAGGGCTGTTGTTCATCGGCCATTCGGAATCGCTTTTCGGTGTAAACGACCAGTTCAAGATGGTGCACTTCCCGGGAGGGATGGCCTACAAGAAGACAAAGGCGTGAGGCCTGAAGCGATGAGAGCAGTTGACCAAGAACTCGCGAAGGTTGAGGATCTGCTCGGCGACGTCAGGTCGCTGCCAACCCTGCCCGAGCTGATCTCGAAGTTGAACCGGCTTCTCTCGGATCCGGAGGCCAAAATTCAGGAAGTTGCGGAGCTGGTTCTGAAAGACCAGGTTCTGACAGCGCACGTAATCCGATTGGCCAATTCCTCCTTCTTTGCAAAGCACAGAGAAATCACCAACCTTCGCGAAGCCATTGTGTTTCTTGGTTTCCGCGCTCTCCGGAATCTTGTGCTCACGACCACACTGATCGGCACCTTCCGGTGGAAAAACAAAACGATCAACCCGCGGCGGTTTTGGGAACACAGTTTTGCCGTTGGGGTGGTTAGCAGCGACATCGCCTCACGTTTGCACTACCGCGATGTCGACAACGCCTACCTGGCAGGCCTTGTGCACGACCTCGGCATCGTGCTCATTTCGCAGTACCTGCCCGACGCGATGGACCGGATCCTGGCGCTGCTGGAAGCGCAGAAAACCTCGCTTCAGTACGCCGAAAAGCGAGTTCTGGGACTGGACCACACGGCCTTCGGCGGCTGGCTTGCGGGCAAGTGGAACTTCAGCCCCGAACTTCGAGACGTGATGCTCTGGCACCACGAGCCGAACAGTGACACGGCAGACCCGGAGCTGGCTTCCATCGTCTCGCTGGCCGACATGTTCTGTCGCTCGATCAGTCTCGGTTACGGCGTGCCAGAGTACTGGAGCACCGTGGTCCAGGTGCATCCGGCCTGGCGCATTTTGCAAAGCAGACAGCACGAAATGCGCGCCGTGGACTGGGAACGTTTTCTCTTCGACCTCAGCGCCAGGGCCGAAGAGGTGCGTCAACTCGTGAAAACCGTGTTCGAAATGGATCGTACAGGAACCCCTGCATGAGCAGTGCGAACTCGAAAATTCGCGTTTTGGTAGTAGACGACTCTCTGGTGATGCGTCTGAGCCTCAGGCGTCTGCTCGAGCCAGAAAAGGACATTACCATCGTCGGCACGGCCATGAATGGCGAGCAGGCCCTGGAGATGATCGAAGAACTCCGGCCAGACGTCGTCACACTGGACGTCCACATGCCCAAGCTCGACGGCATCGAGGTCCTGCGCCGGCTGAATTCGAAAGCGCGCCCGGCCGTGATCATGGTGAGTTCGGCAACCCACGAAGGCGCGCAGGTCACTCTCGAAGCCCTGGAGCTGGGTGCGTTCGACTACATTGCCAAGTCCGACGGCCTCGGGCCGCGCTTCAAGCACGACCTGATCGACAAGATTCGGCTCGCCGCTAACCAGGCGCACCCCGAGGAAATGGCGGTTCCCCAACCTGCCAGTTGGGAGAAACCCAGGATCGTATTTCGGCGGGACCCAAGGCGGGAAGTGGTCGTCATCGGCGCTTCCACCGGCGGCCCTCGCGCGTTGACGCAGGTGCTGAGTGGCCTGCCCGAGGATTTCCCTCTCGGGATTCTGGTCGTTCAACACATGCCGGCCGTGTTCACGACTGCGTTTGCTGCCCGCCTGGACAAGCTTTCCGCACTCAAAGTGGTAGAAGCGGCCAGCGGTGACACCGTTTTGCCCGGGCATGCCTACCTGGCTCCAGGCGGCATGCAGATGGTGGTAAGAAGCTCCGCACGTGGCAACCTGCCCGTGCTACAGGTGGTTTCCGACCCGGCGGAGAACCACCTTTACGCCCCGTCGGTCGACGTCACGATGCTCTCAGCTGTAGAAGCGTACCAGGGCCCGGTGCTGGGCGTGGTGCTCACCGGGATGGGTTCGGACGGCAAAGAGGGCATGACCGCTGTGAAACGAGCTGGCGGAGTGACCATCGCTCAGGACCGCATGACGTCGGTTGTGTACGGGATGCCGCGTGCCTGCGCCGAATCCGGGGTTGTGGACATTCAACTACCGCTGCAAAAAATCCACGAGGCCATCATCGACGTCGTCGGTTGCCATTTGGAGGAGGTAAAATGGCCTTGAAAGTTCTGGTCGCAGACGACTCGGACGTCATGCGCAAGATCATCCTTCGCAACCTGCGCATGGCCGGAGTCGACGTGGAGAAGTGTTACGAAGCGCGCCACGGCTTCGAAGCGCTGTACCATCTCTCCAAAGACGATGTCGATCTGATCCTCAGCGACATCAACATGCCGGAGATGGACGGCCTCGAGTTCATTCGCAAGGTGCGGGAAATGGATCTGTCCAAGCGCGTGCCCATCGTTGTGATCAGCAGCGAAGGCTCGGAGCACATGATGCGCGAGGCCGTGAAAGCCGGGGCGGACGAGTTCATTTCCAAGCCATTCACGCCCGAGAAGCTCAAAGAGAGGCTGGCGCGCTTCATCGAAGAGTAGAGCAAGGGACTCACGAAGGCCAAGATCACGCAACCCAGGAGTGAGATGAACCACGGGATGGCGCTCACGAACGCATCAGGGGAGATCAGAAGGGATGGATGTTGACACGCTACTGGCTCAAACGGCGCCCGACATCGTGGGAGCGCTGGTAGGAGCTCCCGCCAAAGCTGTAACTGAAGTCCCGATTTACGAACCCAAGGCCGAAAGGGCGCTCGTGGCCATGTCTGGCCTGCAGGGTGACCTGAACGGTGTGCTTTCTGTGCGCTGCTCGCACGAAACAGCCGAGAAGCTTTTCGATCATGTCGTACAGGGCAACGCCGCCAAGACGGAAGACGCGATTCGCGACCTGGTAGCCGAGGTCCTGAATCTGCTTGTTGGGCAGTTGAAGGCGAATCTGGCCTACCAGGGCAAGAGCGTAAGGCATTCCCTGCCGTCCGTGTTCAGTGAGGATGAGCAGGATGGCCCCATTGATGTGCTCGGCGGCAGCAGTCCAATCATTTTGGAAACGGAGGTCGGTCCCCTGGAAATTCAGTTCACCCCGATCGAGGAATCTTTCTGAGCCGGGTTCGCAAGAAGTGTCCTTTGCGAAGACCCGAAAGGGGTTGACCAAAATGGTACGTGCGGAAAACGGAAATCGCCCTGGATTCTTGCTCCCGGTCTTTCCACACGCGTCACACCGTTTCGCAGCAGGGACCAACTCGTCCGGTAAGAGAGCCAATGCCAGCACCGAAGTTGGACAAAATTACCGCTGAGCTCAAAGAACGCTCCGAGCTCCTGCGCTTGAAGTGCAAGAAAGCCGTCGTCCAGTTTGGCAGTCGGCTCGACGAGGATCTGCCTGTTTTGCTGGGACGACCCTGCAAGGTAACGTGCAGCAGCCCGGAGCCCGTCACTCAGGATGCATTCGCCCAATCCGTGGCCGGGTCAGACAGCGTCTGGGCAGTCTCAACTTTTGAGCGAGGATCCGAAGGCAAGGTAATCCTACGCTTTCCGTTTGAAGTCGGGGCAACCCTCTCGGGACTGCTGCTCGTCATGGCCGACAACCGGATCCTTGAGAAGGTCCAGGAGCGCGAGCTGACCGAAGAGGATCTGGACGTTCTGCAAGAGGTAGCCAACCAGCTCCGTGGCATCCTGATGCGCACCTTCCAGAAAGCGGTGCACCGGGACGTCTACCTGAGCCCGGAGTACTTCATCCGCTCAGATGAACTGCCGGAGACCTTCCCCTCAGGGCGCGCATGCACATTCTCGGTGAACGTTCAAATTCCCGCGCTTCTGGACAGCGCGTTCGATGTGGCTGTAGATTTCGACACCCTCGCCAGGCTTTTCGGCGTCAACATAACCGCAGCCGACCTGGCCCGACTCGAAAAGGCTCTCGAAACCGGAACAGCTAAAGCGGAAAAACCAACGGGACACTTGGGGACAGCCGTTCTGATCGCGTCTGACGCAGATGCCCAGAAAATGCTTCGTGCTGGAATCGAAGGGGCGGGACTTCGGGTGGCTCGCGTTCCCGATTTCCAGGAGCTGAGCAACGCTGTACGTTCAGGTCTGATCACAGCCGTCATCATTGACGCTTCCGGGGTTGCCAAAGGGCTTAAACTGGCGCGCGTACTGCGGTCCTTCTCGCCCCGCTGTGCCATCGTGCTCGGCGCAGCCCAGTGGAGTCGAGAACACGTTCTCGAGAGCCTCAAAGCAGGTGTCGACGCGCTGTTGACCCAACCCTACGAAACCGACGTCGTCGCCAAAAAAATCGCTCAAGCCCTTAACAAACGGAACGCAACGCAGCCAGTCGCAACGCTCGAAGTGTAGGGGCCACACGAGTCGCAGCGGGATGTTTGCCAACCAAGCTGACGCTGACAACAGGCACCGGAAACCATGGCCGTATTTCAGTACAAAGCCGTCACGCCTTCGGGCGAAATCATTGAGAACTCGATGGAGGCAGCCTCGCAGGCCAACGTGTTCGAGCACCTCGAACGCTCCGGTCTGGTGCCGCTGAAAATCAACGAGGTCAAGCAACGAGCTTCTGACTCGCTGGCCCTGTTTGGCAAGAAGAAGGTCAAACTCGATGATCTGGTTCTGTTCACCAAGCAACTGGTCACACTGCTGAAGGCCGGAGTACCGCTCCTCTCCGCACTGGAAGCCCTGTACGAGCAGACCGAGCACCCCACCCTGAAAGAAGTGATCTCCGAACTGTACCGCGACGTAGAGGGCGGCCAGAGTCTGTCCGAAGCCATGGCTAAGCACCCGAAGGTCTTTCCTGCTCTGTACGTGAGTAGCATCCGGGCGGGTGAAGCCAGCGGCGCAATGGAACAGGTGCTTTCGCGCATGGCGACCCTGCTGGAGCACGACAAAGAGACGCGCGCCAAGTTGAAATCGGCCATGCGCTACCCGATCATCGTGATCAGCTCCCTCGGCATCGCCTTCCTCGTGCTCATGACCTTCGTTGTACCGCGGTTCGTCGACATGTTTTTGCAGGCCGGAATGGAGCTGCCGCTGCCCACACGTATCCTGATCGTTATGAGCAACGCCCTTCAGCGCTACGGTGTGTACGGCTTCTTCGGCTTCATCGGGCTCGTGGTGGCTTTCAAACAGTACATCAAGACGCGCACCGGCCGCTACCAGTGGGACAAATTCAAACTCAGCATGCCGATATTCGGCAACCTGACGTTGAAAGTGGCCATGTCGCGCTTCGCCCGCATGTTTCAGACACTGAACAGCTCCGGCATGCCGATTCTGGAAACGCTGGACATTTTGAGCGAGACGGTCGGGAACGAAGTGGTAAGCCGGGAGCTGCAGAAAGTGACGATCGGCGTTCGTCGCGGCGAGGGCATTGCCGAACCGCTGCGACGCAGCAAACTCTTCCCGCCAATGGTCATCCGGATGGTGGCCATCGGCGAGCAGAGCGGCAGCCTGGACGACATGCTGCTCAACATCTCGGAACACTACGACCTGGAAGTAGACTACGCCGTCAAGAACCTGAGTACCATGATTGAGCCAATGTTGACCGTCGGACTCGGCATAATTGTCCTATTTCTTGCCCTTTCGATCTTCCTGCCGATGTGGAACCTTACCTCGCTGGCCCACTGAGTTGCGTCTGCCGACTGTACCGCTCTCCAGAACCCGTTTCAAAATGGCACCGGCTCAAAAGTGCTTGAAAGCCCGAAGCTAAAGTCCGCTCGCAGGCGGACGATATTCAGAGTGTGCCATTTTGGAAATGGGCTTCACCGGGCAACCTGACGCACGACGGATTTCTTTCGTGGTCACAGCCTTGGCGAAGCGCTCGTGTCAGACCGGTCGTGGCACAGAAATTGATCAAGAAGGCTTCGAAAGCGAGGAAAATCCGCTGAGGTCGAATAAGCAACAAGGAGGCAGAACCATGCGCAAGCGGTCCAATCAACGAGGCTTCACGCTGATCGAGCTTGTGATCGTCATCGTGATCCTGGGCATCCTGGCTGCGGTGGCGATTCCCAAGTTCGTGAACCTGCGTTCCGACGCAGAGGCAAGCGCGTGCAAAGCCAATCAGGCCGCGATGGAAAGTGCCATCGCTCTGTACGTCGCTGCCAACGGATCGGCACCGGCCGCTCTGGCCAACATTGCCAGTTACATGGCAGGAGGCGAGTTACCCTCGTGTCCGGGTGGCGGTACTTACTCCTTTGTCGATGGCAGCAACAACCTGAAGGTGACTTGCAGCATCGAAGCCCATCAACGCTGACCCCTGGCGTGACCAGGGAACTCGACCGCAAGGAAGGGGAAGCATCGCTGGTGTTTCCCCTTTTTGCCGTGTAAGCGGGAAGACGCTGTCCACCCCAGCGGATGGGCAGCACGTCTTCGAGCGCTGTGCCTGAAGAGTCAAAAAGCACCGAAGCACTTTCGATGACGCGGTAACGCTGTTCGGGGCACAAGCTTTGCAGAAAAAGTGAGAATCCTGCGCACACTGGCTGCTCAGGCTCTCGTGAAGGCCAAAAGGTGAACAAAATCAAGCGACAAGAAGCGCGTCAGCGACCGAAAACTGCACAGTCGGGATTTACCTTAGCGGAAATCGTCGTTGTCCTGACGGTGGTGGGTATCATGCTCGCCATCGGGTTGATAAAAATCACCAAGGGACAGCGCACCTCGCAGATTCACGCTGCCGCAGCTCAGCTTGTCGCCGATCTGGAGTTCGCGCAGGAAACCGCCATTGCTACCGGACGTGAAGTGAGAGTGCACCTGGATCTCGAGAACAACCGCTACAGCCTGACCTGGGCAGACGGCACACTCTTGAGAACCCCAGCTGGCAATCGCCCATTTGTCGTCACCTTCGGGAGTGGCAGGTTCAAATCGGTACACCTGCAGGGTTGCCAGCTCAACGGACACGTGTTGCGCTTTCGGCCCAATGGGCATCCGATGGACAGCGGCGGCAGTCTCACTTCAGAACGGCTGGTGGCCAATCTGAATGGCCTGTACGCTGTGTACGTGCAGCCGGTGACGGGCAGTGTCCGCCTGTCTCGGACTGAGCAGGACGACGGTTAGTCCACCGCGAAAACCTGGACGCAGGATGCGACCTGGCTTTTTCCGTCCGGGCACTTGAAGGACGCCCTTGTCGAGTTGAGCTTATTCGCAAGGAGAGATCGTGGACTTCCTGACGAAGCAGGATCCCTTGACTAGACCAGGAACTCCACCATCAGCCCGGTACCATTACGGCAAAGCAACAGACACTGCTGTTCGAGTGAACTCGCAGGAAAGAGGTAAAGTCTGGTGAAGCGTGCAAAATCCCACAGTACGCGGAGACAACCCGGGTGGCGGCAGCTCGGCTTCTCGCTCCTTGAGGTAATTCTCGTGGTCGTCCTGATCGCGATCGCCATCCCGCCTCTCCTGCGCCTTTTCTCGCACAGCATTCTCGGGTCTGTCGACTCTGAACTGCGGACCAAAGCAACGCTGTACGCTCAGGAGAAACTTGAGCAAATTCTCAACGACAAGAAGGTGGCGGGAGGGTTTCAGACAGTGATCACGCCGGGCCGCTACCCGCCAGACGTGCCCGAAGAGGGGTTCACCCGCACCGTCCAGATTCAGTCGGACGGCCTTTCGTACAACGGCGTGCCCTACGCACGCGTTGTCGTCACGGTGAGCCACGCGGGCATCCCGGACGTCCAGTTGGAAACCTGGATCACCAACTACTGACGGAGAACCACCATGCAGGCGGCGATTCGGGGGCGGCGCTCGACGCAGCAATCCGGCTTCACGATGATCGAGCTTGTCGTCGCCATCGTTCTCGTGACCATTTTCTCGGTCTTCCTTGGACGGCTCTTGCTGTCCGGCGTCGACGCTTTCAACTTCGCCAACGAGCGCAAAACGGCGCTGCGGAGGGCTCGCATCGCCCTGCTCGAGATTGCTCGCGACGTTCGCCAGATCAAAAGCCGCACCAGCATCGCGCTGGCGCAGTCCGACTCGCTCGTCTTCACCACCGTAACGGATGAACTGGTGCGCTACGGTTGGAACGGCTCGCGCCTGTCGCGGAACGGCACGCCGCTCGCGCTGAATGTGGCCTCGTTCTCGTTCACTTACTACACCGAGGACGGTACGCCCCTCCAGTCGCCGGTCTTGAACACCGAACTGATCCGGGTTGTCGATGTCCACCTTACCATCCAGGTCAGCGATCAACACGTGAGCCTGCAGACACGAATTCACCCACGGAATCTGTGACACCGTCATGCGCTTAGGCCCTGAGTACAGCATCCTCGATCTCAGCGACGGCACCGAGGTAGAACGCAAACCTGGCGGCAAATTCCGCCGTTTGCTGCGCGACCACCGCGGGTTCTCCCTGGTGCTGGTGACGGCCATTCTCGGCATTACCGTCACCTTAGGGTTCGTGCTCAGCTCCATCGTCCTGACGGACGTGCGGAGCTCGTCGCTGGAAATGGAAGCGGCTCAGGCTCTTGCGGCCGCGGACGCCGGGGTCGAGCTGGCCGCCGGCTGGCTGCGCAGGCGACCTTCGCCGCCGGCCACGCTGGAGCCCATCGAGTTCGCTCGCGGCCTGCAAATTGGCGATGCCGCCATCGACGTCACCATCATCCCCGACCAGCAGAATCGCTTCAACTACCTCAAACGCTTCACGGTCCAGGTGGCCGCAAGCAGTGGCAACGTGGTCAGGTCGGTGTCGGTCGACGTGCGGATGGCCAGCTTCAGCGACTACGTCTACATGACCAACGACGAGGGCAGTGGCATCATCTGGTACGTCACCGGCGACATCATCGACGGGAAGCTGCACAGCAACGACAGGCTGTACATCTGGGGTCGGCCGATTTTCCGCGGACCCGTGACCAGCGCCGCCTCATCTTTCGGCAAAGGCGGCTCGTACAATCCCGACTTCCAGGCCGGTTACAAGCTGGGTGTTCCGAGAATCGATCTGCCCACATTGCAGGAGATTCTGGCGAACTACCAGGCCTACGGTTCGGGCAACCCCTTCACCATTTACAGCAAACGGAACAAGCGAGCGAAACTGATCTTCAAGGTCGTCGGCGGCGTCGGCAAGGTTGCCTACAGCGGGTGGGATCGCAGCGGCCACGCCATCAGCGGAACCGTAGCGCTGGACGACCTGGACGGGCTGATTCGCGTGATCGGCAACGTCAACGTCAAGGGCAAGATCAAGGGCAGGGTTACGGTGTTGGCCCAGCGTGCTTCCGGCTACGGAGGAAACATCCACATCCGGAATGACCTGCGTTACGCCGGGGCTGATGCCAACGGCCGCCCACTACCCGGTTGCGAGGATCGGCTGGGATTGATTTCCCAGGCCAACATCATCATCGACAACACAGGGCCAAACCGCCACGACGTCATCATCGACGCAGCCCTGCTCGCTCTCGGTCACAGTTTCACTGTGGAGAAGTACTGGTCAGGAGGACCACGCGGCACCATCAAACTCTGGGGAAGCGTTTCGCAGGACATTCGAGGCCCGGTGGGAACCTTCGGCAGGCACGGCATGACCGGCTACATGAAGGCGTACCACTACGACCAGCGGCTGCGCGAGCAACCTCCTCCCTACTTTCCGGCCTCTGGAGAGTACATCGTGGAGAACTGGCGACAGTCCGACTCTTAGACAACGCGAGGTGAGGAGATGACGGCCAGGGTTACGACGCACGCAGCTCCTCACTCCGGGTGCAGCAGTGGTCTCACCTTGCTCCAGTTACTTCGGGACCAGCGCGGTGTGTCCCTTGTTCTCATCCTGAGCATTTTGATCCTCTTTGGAGCTCTCGGGATGGTGACGCACTCGCTGGTTACCACGGACCTGCATTCCAGCGTGCTACACCAGGAAGCGGCGCAGGCGCTCTGGGCAGCCGAAGCCGGCATGGAGCTGACCTGCCGCTACCTGCGCTGGGCCATCCCGCCTCCGGGAGGCACCGAACCCTTCGTTCAGTACGACAACGTGCAGGTTGGCTCCGGCACGTTCACGGTCACCATCGACCCGGACGACAACAACCCGAACACGTACCTGAAGGCCTACACGGTAACGAGCGTAGGCCAGGCAGGGGACGCCCGACGCGCGATCCGCGTGCACCTGGGCATGAAAACGTTCGGCAACTACGCCTACGTCACTCACAGTGAGGGAGGCATCATCTGGTTCGTCACAGGCGACGTAATTGAAGGCCCGTTGCACAGTAACGACCAGATTTCGATCTACAGCCGGCCCACCTTCATGGGCAAGGTCACCAGTTCAGCTTCCATTTTCCGGGAAGGACCTTACTTCAACCCCGATTTTCGGGAAGGTTACCAGCTGGGTGTACCGCCGATCCAGTTTCCGACCTTTCAGGATCTGGTGGACAACTACTGGGCAGTGAACACAAATCCACCAAAAGTGGTGCTCGACGCGCGCTACAGCCGCCACGCTAAGGTGACGTTCCACGCTGACGGAACGCTCACCTACTCCGTCTGGCACAACACCAGTTCCGGCAAAGTGTACGACGTCAGCCCAACCACGCGACCGGTGTCGGACCTGGACGGCATCCTTTTCGTGCGGGGCGATGTGCGGGTGTCGGGCGTGGTGAACGGGCAGATCACCATTATCGCCACGCAGCTCATCAAGATCGTGGACGACGTCCGCTACGCGGCTGCGGATCCGAACGGCCAGCCGCAGCCGGGCTGCGACGACCTGCTGGGCCTCATCTCGGCGGGCAACATCGTGATTGCCGACAACGCCGCCAACCGGTCGGACGTGGTGATCGACGCGGGCATCCTGGCCCTGGGCAACTCGTTCACCGTGCAAAACTACGACTCCGGGCCCCCACGAGGTTACATCCACCTGTGGGGTTCGCTGGCGCAAAAGGTGCGCGGTCCCGTGGGAACCTTCGGCTGGTACGGACAAACCGGCTACCTGAAGGACTACCACTACGACACACGGTTTGTGGACACACCGCCACCTTACTACCCGTCCACCGGCCAGTACCAGATCTACAGCTGGCAGGAGGTGGACCCGGAGTAGAGCGACCGTGCCGCAACCGTTCCGAGGACCCGACGCGCTAAGCGTTGTTCCCGTGAGCGGAAACGGGACCGGACTCTTCTTCCAGTCGAGGCGGACCGCGGCGTGAAGATTTTTCTGAGCAAAAGCCCACCCGCCAGAGTGAGTTCGGGGGGTGAGAAGATGGCCAAGTTCTGACGCACAGGGATTCGTTCTGCTACGTCAAAATGCGGTTGGCTTTTCGGAGTCGTGGTCTCTTCAGGGCGAGATGTTGCTTAGCCTCGCCTGAAACAAGCCTGCTTTAGCAGGCGGCTTCTTTTGGTAGCCCGGGGATTTGATCCCCGGGCGGAGAAGCCACGCGCTGCCTTCGCCTTTGTTTCGCGAATCTGACGTAGTAGACATAAGACCCCAAGATGCGCACCGCGGTTCTTCCAGCGCGAGCCGAAGTTTACGCTGCGTTCGAGCAAGACCACTCTGGCAGACGCGCCCGAAGAGACGACGCTCGCAAAACGAAAACTACAACCGGTTGTAGCAAATCGGAAAATCGGGGCGACATCACAAACGGGCAGTCGCTGCGCAGAAAGACTGGCGCCTGCCCCCTGATCTGAAAAACCGACCGCTGGACAGGCACGGCGACAGGTCCCGGCCACCGCCAGCAACGGATTTTCCACTCAGTTGGTCAGTCCGTCGACGGCATCCAGGACCTTGCGCGCCTTGTCGACTTCGGCCTGTGGCACCATCAACCGGATTTGCTTGCCCTCGCTCGTCGCCTCATCGCCGCTACTCAGGCGAACGGCCGCACCCGCCAGAATGCAGCGAATTCCGTGACTCTCCAGCAGCCCCTGCACCATTTCAACTTCGCGCTCGCTCTCAGCGCGGTAGACCTCCACCAGCTTCACGCGCAGACCTCTTCGGCTTCAGAGTCCTGTCAATCTCACCGGGATCGTCGTCACCGTGTTTCCTCGGACACGCCACCTGCCGCCTTGCGAAAGCCCCTGCGGGCCGGAACCCGCGCGCCGGCGTCGGTAGCGCAAATGGCCGATCCCGGTGTGCCCTCACCCTTCCACGTCCGGCAAGCCAAAACTCTTCGACAATTTAGCAATGACCGTGTCAATTTCAAGCGAAAAACCGACAGATGCGCGTTCTTTTTAGCTCAAGTCCGACGCGGCCTTTTTTCTCAAAGAAAATTGAACCTGGCACCCGAAAGCCGGTTAAAAAGGACGAAAGCGCGCTTCGGCATGCTGCGCCGGGAGCGAGCCGGGGTCCAGAGGCTGCGTTCCAGAGCCGCAAGCTTCCCACATCGACAGCAGCTTTCGCAACCGCCCGAATCAAGGGCATCTCCGTTCTGGGTACGCAGAAGCGAGGAGCACCGGGCCTCCCGCTGAGACTCGTCGACACACAAAAGGGGATCGGCCCTCCGGGCTCACGGAGAAAGCGTCAACGGAAAGCTTTGCCCTTCGGGTCAGGCCAACAAGCGTCGCAGTTCTGGTACAGCAGACAGCAGGCAAGGCGGAACCCACAGCATCACGAGGAGCGATTCATGATCGATTTGCGAAGCGACACGGTCACCAAGCCCACGCCGGAAATGCGCAAGGCCATCGCCGAAGCTGAGGTCGGCGACGACGTTTTCGGCGAAGATCCAACCGTGAACCGGCTCCAGGAGATGGTCGCAGAGAAGCTCGGCAAGGAAGCAGCCCTGTTCGTGCCGAGCGGCACGATGGGGAACCAGGTGTGCATCAAGGTGCTCACGCAGCCTGGCGACGAGATCATCTGCGAGGCCAACACTCACTGCTACAACTTCGAGGCCGGCGGGGTCGCGTTCAATTCGGGCGTGCAGCCACGCCCCCTCGAGGGCAACCGCGGCGTGATCACAGCGGAACAGGTCGAGGCGGCCATTCGCCCGGACGACGAGCACTGTCCGCGCACCCGGGTCGTGACCATCGAAAACACGCACAACCAGGCCGGGGGCGTGGTGTTCCCGTTAGAGGAGATCAAGCGGATTCGCCAGGTGGCGGACAGGCACGGGCTCGCCATGCATCTGGACGGCGCCAGACTCTGGAACGCCGCCGTCGCTTCGGGCATCGAGCCCGCAACCTGGGCACAGTACTTCGACACAGTGAGCGTCTGTCTGTCCAAGGGCCTCGGGGCGCCGGTTGGCTCGGTAATCGCTTCCACAGCCGAGCGCATCGCCGAGGCGCGACGGGTACGCAAGGTCCTGGGCGCGGGCATGCGCCAGGTCGGCATCCTGGCAGCCGCGGGCGTGTACGCGCTCGAACATCACGTCGACCGCCTGGCCGAAGACCACCGGCGGGCCCGTCGCCTGGCCGAGGCCGTGGCGGAGCTGCCCGGGTTCGACATCGATCTGGACACCGTGCAGACCAACATCGTCGTGATTCGGCTCGAGCGCCCGGAGTGGTCGGTACCGGGTGTCGTGGCCGCGCTGAAAGAGCAGGGCGTGCTCGTTGTGCCGTTTGGGCCGCGGAAGATCCGAGCCGTCACCCACCTGTGGATCAGCGACGCCGACATCGACACGGCCATCCGCGCCTTCCAGCACGTGGCGGCGTCCTGAGGCGCGAAACTGCGGCGGAACGAGCGAAACCGGCCCAGCCCTGAATCGGGCAGAAAATCCGCTTTTGGCGAAATTTCGTGCAATTTTCCCTTGACACAGGGTGGGTTCGGGTGTATATTTAGCGCGATTTGCCGTGAGGTGAGCCTGAGAGGTTCGCAACCCTCAACTCGGCCCGGGACAAGAGATTTTTTTGCGCTGCGGGCCCTTGATGCAGGTAAAGAGATTGCTCCCGTGTGGAACCGCGGGGGTAGCATTGTCGTAGTTAGCAAAGGCAGATCGACTCCGGCCCAAGGATTACCAGATCACGCTAAGGAGGTGATGTGGGAAGTGATCCAGGTAGTCGTTGGTGAAGGAGAAAGCATTGACAGCGCACTCAATCGTTTCCGGCGCAAGTGTGAGCAGGCACAGCTACTGCAGGACATTAAGCGTACGTCTCACTACGTGAAGCCTTCCCAAGAACGGCGGCTCCAGGCTCGTAAGGCTCTGCGGCGACTTCGCAGGCAGATGCAGCGCCTGAATCGATTGACAGCGTAGATATCTGGTTTTCCTGCTGTACCGCACGTAAAGTCTCGCAGGAAGCCGCCGAAAATCACAAAAGTGTGTCGCAAGACAATTTGGGTGGTGGAAAAATCCGTGAAACATTGGGGCGATTTGTGCCTCTAAATAGCTTGGAGCGTCCGCCGACCGCCGGTGGGTGCGCTAACTCCGGAAGCGTAGCTTACGGTAAACCTTTAAACAAAGCCCTGTGACAAATGGCAAAGCGAAGACGAGTGACAGAAAATCGATCGAAGCAATCCATTGAGAAGTACCTGGAGGAGATTGGCAACTACTCCCCGCTGCCTCCAGAGGAAGAAATCCGCCTTGCCCGGCGCATCCGCAAGGGCGATGAGGAAGCGCTGGACAAGCTGGTGAAGGCCAATCTCCGCTTCGTGATCAGCGTGGCCAAGGAGTACCAGGGTCAGGGTCTGCCTTTGCAGGATCTGATCAGCGAGGGCAATCTGGGCCTGATCAAGGCTGCGCAGCGCTTCGACGAGACGCGCGGCTTCAAGTTCATTTCGTACGCCGTGTGGTGGATCCGCCAGTCCATCTTGCAGGCTCTGGCGGAGCAGTCGCGCGTGGTGCGCCTGCCCCTGAACCGCGTGGGCGCGATCAACAAAGTGGGCCGCGCGCTCGAGCAGCTCGAGAAGGAGTACGGCCGCGAGCCCAGCATGCAGGAGCTGGCCGAAAAGATGGAGATGACGGCCTACGAGGTGGCCGATGTGCTCAAGACCTCGGCGCGTCACCTGTCGCTGGACGAGCCGTTCAACGAAGAGGACGGCAACAGCCTGCTCGACGTGATCGAGAGCGACCGCTACGACCCGCCGGATGCGGGGCTGATGCGCGAGTCGCTGCGTCAGGAAATCGAGAAAGTGCTGAGCACGCTGAAGCCGCGTGAAGCCGAGATCATCAAGCTGTACTTTGGTCTGGACGGCGACCGGCCGCTGACGCTGGAAGAGATTGGCGAATACTTCCAGTTGACGCGCGAGCGCGTGCGCCAGATCAAGGACAAGGCGCTGCGGCGACTCCGCCACCGCTCGC
>JAADFT010000553.1 GCA_013152765.1 Calditrichota bacterium
TCTCTGTCCTGGACGCAACCGCACAGCCGCCCGCAGAGAGTAACCTGCTAAGAGCCCGCACAGCTCGTGGGCTGATCTGCAGCGGAACACTCTTGCACTTTGCGAAAAAAACGGGAGGCGAGGACGGTCGGCAAGAACAGACTTTCGCAGAACGGATCAGGGGGTAAGCAGCAGCTACACCTACTACGTTACATTTGTCGAACTAAGGCGAAAGGTACGAGGTGTGGTCTCCCCGCCCGGGATCAAATCCCCGGGCTGCGCAAAGACTCGGCCCCTGGAGGGAGCCAAATCCGGGAAAGCTCAACTAATCTCGGACGTAGCAGGATTAAAGCTGGTCGGCGAGCTTCAGAAGACGGTCGAGTTCATTCGCCAGGTTGAGGCCCCACTCGCAAACGGCGTCGTTGAATTTCAGGTCCGCTTCTTCCTGGCAGCTGACGTAGTCCAGGAAAAACTCCACCTCGTTCTTCGAGAACGAACCAAGCGCTCGCGCCCAAAGACCTTTTCGATGCGGTTGGCCATGTAGAGGCCCAGGTCCTCGAATACCCCCATGTCCGTCAGTTCCTGGATGGGTCCGGAGGCATTCACAACGTTCTGCACGACCACCAGATCGAATGCCCGGTGGAAACGCCTGGACTGCTGATCCAGGTTGTCGAGAACACCCTGCATCTGGAACAGGTAGAGCGCGGAATCCGGGATGCCTAAAGCCGGTGCAGCCGCCCACGCAGCCATCCCCTGACGCGCCAGCTCCCGGAAGAACTCCGCCGCCTTGGAGGCCTGGTGTGGGTCAATCGTGGTCACCTTGCCCCACGTGTCCACGATCTCGCGCAACAGATCGGGATCTCTGTGGTGACGCTGACGTCCCAGAGCCCGCGAAGCCAGTGAAACCCAGCCGAAACCGTACCTGCTGATCAAATCCTCCCTTACAGCGGCGTGATTGCCCGTGACCTCCAGCAGCAGGTCGCCGGAAACAAGCAGGTCCTCGTCCAGGAACAAGTACACGGCCTTCAGCGCGTCGGCCTCGAAACCCCGCACGTCGATGCGCGGCGGCAGCTCCACCGAGACACGGTGCGCCACGGAGACAACCACCGACCGACCGTACCCGGCAGCCCGCACGTACCCGCTCGGCACGTAGGCTACGTAGCATTTCACAGGGACAGTCAGCGACTTCCACAGCGTCGCGCGCAGGCGCTGGGACAAAAACTGCTCGATCTCCGGCCGGCGTCGACGCAGCGAATCGAGCACTGCAGCGATCTTCTTTTCCGCATTCGGGTCAGCGCGCAGATCGTCAAGAAGCTGCCGTGGACGCAACGTGGTCCAGTTGGGTCGCAGGTAGTCGGGCAGGAACGGTGAAAAGACAGCTTTCGGAGGCGTGAACACCCATTTCAAACCGGGCTGTGACGGGAAAGACTGAACCAGGTGCGCGTCCCCGGTGCGCAAGGCATGAAGCTCGAGTTCGAGAGGACGCAAATCGAGCACGACCTGCGCGGGAAGCTGCCAGGCGAACCCCAGGAAAACCAGAACAAGAAGGTTTCTTTTCAGACCGCGCAACTGCACCGCGCCCTCACCGTCAGTTTACACCCCGCAACCGGGGCAGTTCGCCCCGGAAACGTGGGCTAAGGCCAATTCAAGCTGAAGTTACAAAAAGAGAGTCAGGAGTGCAAGCTCTGATTGCGGAAGCGTCCGTCATGCGCCACGAACCCAACTGTCCGCAAGCGCTCTGGAATACCGAACAAGTGCAGAATCTGCAGAATGACCCCCGTCACTTTTTGCACAACGTCGCAACAAATTTTCGCCCCCTGCGCCTTCGATTTGAACAACCGCGTCTCCCTGCGCCGATTCAAGAAGCCCCCCAACCTTTCTGTCACGGAAAAGCCCCCTTGTAGCCTCGCTCGTCAGAACGGCCGGTTGAGCCTGAAGGTGACCACCAGTGGCGCTGAGCCAGAATCGGTTGCTCTGGCAATGTTGAGGCGAACCCTGCCGTGGCGGTCGGTAATCGCAATCCCAACGTTGGTCTTGAGGTCACTCCACTTCAGATTGCGGAAACCGCGGTCGAAGCGGTCCGGATTCTCGCAGAACCAGGCCCTGCCAGCGTCCACAAACAGAATCAGATTCATGCCGCCAAACAGATCCAGCGGGAAATCGGAGAAAATCCTGCTGTCTGCGCGGATTCGGTACTCCACATTTGCCAGGACCATTCGGTTGCCGGTGTACGCTTTGAAGCGTCGGCCGCGCAACGTGCTGATGCCGCCCAAATCGAAGAGGAACTGCGTGGGCAGGGCTGCCCGGGAAGTACCAGCGCGAAGCCGGATGTCCAGATTCTCGCCGTAACCCAAGGGCTGGTAACGCCGCACATCCAGAATGAAGCGGTCAAACTCGTAGTCGCTGGCCACCTTGCCGCCGTAGAATTCCGCCTGAGCCTGCACGTACCAGCCCTCGTCTGGAACGGTTTCGTCGTCCCGCGTGTCGAGCACCAGGCGCCCCAGAGCCCCTCTGTAGCGGCCCTCGTCGATCAGCGGGTTCGGTCGAAAGACCTTTTTGCCTCCAAACAGAGACCAGTTTGTGGCTGTTCGGCGCTCCGGTTCCGGCGGCATGTTCAGAAGCTGGTCATCCCGGTACTCCGCGTGGAGAATCAGCTTCGAGCCAAGATTTTGTTCCAGGTAGCCGGAGTAGCCACGGCGGCGGTAGTAGTCGCGAAAATCTTCCTTGATCAGGAAAGCGGCCAAAGAGTTCTCGTCCGTTGGAATGATCCACTCGTCCTGCGTTTCCGTCAGATCGTGAACCTCGCCGCCGAGAGCAAAGAACACGTCCCTTTCGACGCGGAGCAGGCGCTCCAGGCCGAGCTGGTAACGCCAGGCCTTGCTACTGAAGCCGTAACCTCCGTGGCCCCAGAGTGCCACACTGTAGTCGAGCTGGTACCAGCGCTCACGATTCAGTTTGGCTCCGACGAAGGCTCCTTCAACCCGGTTGTACCGAACCAGCAAGCCGGTGTCGTCACGGTCGTCGTACCTTCTTCTCCGCTTGGTGTGATGCCGTCTGTAGCTTCGGCGGCTCCAGTACTGCCCACCGTCGCACCAGCACCAGTCCCAGGCGTGGCCCAGCGCCAGCCGTGAACCTGCGAACCGCACCCCTCGATTCGGTCCCAACCAGGTCGCGACAGAAAAATCACTCTGCTTCTCAGCGATCCTGGCCTCCGTAGAGGAAAAAACCAGCCCCGAAGCACCGCCCGCTGCAACAACGCTGTGCCCGGTGAAAGCAGCGTCCGCCTGGTCCGGCGTCAGCACGCTGCCGGTTTCCGGCAGTTCGCCCCCGTGCGCGTTCACAATCAACATTGCACTGATCAAGATGAAAAACAGCGCCGCCAGAACAGCGAGGAAAAGCGCCTGTCTCAGGTACGTGCCTCTCATGCCTCTTCTCCCTGCCAGTTGGAATTTCCACAGCCGGGAGAAATCTTTACAAACCGTGTACCAGGAAACGGGAGAAATCCGATCAATGCTAACCATTTGTCAACTCGAGAGTTGCAGCCAAAGACCAACCCGCTCTTTTTCTTCGCGCCGTGTAGAATTTACACGGTCACGTTCCAGCCCGTGTGGCACCTACACGCTTTTCCTCACGCAGCCTTTCCAGTACTTGCTGCATGTCCTCTGGCAACTCGGAGGTGAAGCGAAGTTTTCGCCCGGTTACCGGGTGAACAAACCCCAACAGACGCGCGTGCAGCGCCTGCCGTTTCATGATGCCAAGAAGCTCGACAGCGAGCTCTCGCTCCCGCTTCGTCAGCGCACCGAGCTTCCGCGACCGTCCGCCGTAGGTGGCGTCGCCGAACACCGGATGCCCGATGTGGCTCATGTGCACCCGAATCTGGTGTGTTCGACCCGTCTCCAGCCTGAGCGAAACGTAGCTCAGCAGGCCCAGATTCTCGATCACCCGGTAGTGTGTAACAGCCAGCTTCCCTTCGTCCAGCACGGCAATCCGCTTCCTGTCCTTTGGGTGACGCCCCAGGTACGTCTCGATCCGCCCAACGCCAGGGCGCGGCACACCCCAAACCAGAGCCACGTACTCGCGCTCCACGGTCTTGGCCTTGAACTGCGCAGCCAGCCCGCGGTGGGTAACGTCGTCCTTGGCCACCACCAGCAGTCCCGAGGTGTCCTTGTCGATCCGATGAACAATTCCCGGCCTCATCACACCGCCGATCCCCGAAAGGTTCCGGCAGTGGTACAACAGGGCATTCACTAAAGTACCCGAGTAGTTTGCGAAGGCGGGGTGCACTACCAGCCCCGCCGGCTTGTCGATCACGATCAGGTGCTCGTCTTCGTACATCACGTTCAGGGGGATGTCCTCGGGCTCGACCTCGAGTTTCCGCGGCGCGGGCACAAAAACGTCGATCCGCTGGCCCGGACTGACCAGATGACTAGCCTTCCGAGGTTCCCCTTCCACCAGCACGCGCTGGTCTTCAATCAATTTCTGGATGAAACTCCGGGAGTAGTCCGGCAGGTACCGAGCGAGAAAACGATCCAGGCGTTCGCGCTCTTTGCGTTGAGGAACGACCAGGTGAAACTTGCGCTCGCTCGGGAGTGAAGGTGTGGCCCGCTCAGGCGGGGTACTTTCGGAAGAGCTCACCGCTGCGTGGTCGCCTCAAGTAGCTACTCTTGCTCCACCGCTTCGTGTTCTTCCGGCTTTTCCAGCAGCACGGCTGCAATCAGCAAAACCATGCCGATGGTTACAGCGCTGTCGGCCACGTTGAAGACGGGCCAACGGAAATTGCGAACGCCTACCTCGATGAAATCCACCACCTGCCCGTACAGGATGCGGTCGATCAGGTTACCGATCGCCCCGCCAAAGATCAGCGCCAGGGCGAGGCGGGCGCCCGTCTTGTCCGCTCGTAACCGCAAAAGGTAAACCAGTACCACCAGGCTGGCCAGTGTGGCAAACACCGTAAAGAAAGCCGGCCCCCCGATTCGAATTCCGAAAGCCATCCCCGGGTTTTCGAGGTAAGTTAGCCGGACGTACGAGCCGACAACATCCACGGGGTCGCGACCCTGCAGAAGCAACCGGGCCAGGAATTTGGTGAACTGGTCCAGAAAAACAACGCCAAGGCTAACCGAAAGGACCCTGAAATCGCGCAAATTCAAACTCAATCACCTCAACTCAGGGGCTGTGCGCTGCGTGCGTTTGGGCAGGTCAGAACAAAATGACCGACGACCACAGAGTTAACGGTCTTTCACCGCCCCTGTTCCTCTTTGGATTTGCACTCGATGCAAAGTCTCGCGTGAGGCACCGCCTCCAGCCTTGCCCTGCTGATCGGCTTTCCGCACTGAACGCAGATTCCGTACTCGCCCTTCTCAATCCTCAGCAAAGCCTGGTCCAGATGCCACAGCAGGTTTCCCTCGCGAGAAGCCAGGTAGAAGCTCTTTTCCCGCTCCATCGCGTCCGTGCCGATGTCGGCCATGTGGTAAGTGTAGCCGGACTGCTCCGGAACGGTGTCGTCCCGCCCTTCGCCGATGGCGTTCTGCTTCAGAGCCTCAATCTGCTTGATCAACTCCTCACGCTTCTTCAGGATCAACTGCTTGAAGTATTCGAGATCTTTCTTGTCCATCATTTAGCCTCCAGGGGGCAACGCTCAGCTCTCCGATGCGTCTTCCGTGACACGTTGCACCCCGATCTCCACTTTGTAGTCGCCTACCTTCCACTCTTTCGTGTAGTCGCCGTCAACCTTGTCGGGAATCAGCTCGACTGCAAGTGTCTCGTTTCGTACGTAATCGGCAAGTTTTCCAATTGCTTGTGCCACTTCTTCTGGCGCACGGTAGTACACACGAATTCTGTCGGCCACGTTGTAGCCAGCCTCTTTCCGCATGTTCTGGACGCGGTTCACAAACTCCCGCGCCAGACCCTCGGCAATCAGTTCGGGTGTCAGATTCGTGTCCAGCGCCGCCGTAAGGTCTTTGTGAAATCCAGCCACCAGTCCGGGCAGCTGTTCCTGGTGCACCTCGATGTCCTCAGCAGCGATGCTCACGGGCCCGATCGACGTTTCCACCGTGGCCTGGCCATTCCGCTGAATTTCCTCGATTTGCTCCGGCGTCAGTTGCCGAATTGCCTCGGCCACCGCGTTCACGTCCTTGCCGAACTTGGGGCCCAGCGACCGGAAAACGGGCTTGGCCGTCACCGTCAGCAGCTTCTTCGGGTCGTCCACGAGCTCCAGGCGCTTCACGTTCAGCTCGTCGAGAATGAGCTGCTCCACCGCACGGACGGCGTCGCGGAAACGCTCGTCTTTGGCAAGAAGCAGGAGGCGAGGTAGCGGCACGCGCACGCGGATCCCGGCCTCCGCCCGGAGCGAGCGTCCCAGGTCCACCACGTCGCGGGCGATTTCCATCTGGCGAAGCAGCGCCTCGTCGATGTACTGAAACGCCTCAGCACTCGGGTCCGGATAGGTGCACAGATGAACGCTGTCGCAGGCGTCCTTCTGATCCGCGGTGAGGTTCCGGTAGATCACCTCCGCGATGAACGGCGTGAAAGGCGCCGTCAGTTTGGCCAGATTCAACAGCACTTCGTACAACGTCTCGTAGGCGGACTGTTTGTCCTGCTCCAGGCCCGACTTCCAGAAACGCCGCCGGCTCCGACGCACGTACCAGTTGGACAAATCCTCGAGCACAAAATCGCCGATGTCGCGCGCAGCCCTCGTCACGTCGTAGCGTTCCGTGGCCCGGTTCACACGCGCAACAAGTCGGTTGAATGCCGAGAGAATCCAGCGGTCCAGCTCGGACCGCTCCTCTACTGGCACACTTGGCCCCGTGTACTGGAACCCGTCGATGTTCGCGTACAGGGCAAAGAACGAGTAGACATTCACCAGCGTGTTCAGGTACTTCCGCATGGCCTCGGTCACGCCTTCCGGGTCGAAGCGCGTCGGCACCCAGGGAGGGCTGACCGTCATGAAGTACCAGCGAAGCGCGTCGGCACCCTCGCGGTTCAGATGCTCAAACGGATCGACCGTGTTGCCGCGGCTTTTGGCCATTTTCTGGCCGCGCTTGTCGAGCACCAGTTCCAGGCAAAGCACCGTCTTGTAGGCGGGCTCACCCGAAATGAAGGTCGAAATCGCCAGCAAGCTGTAGAACCAGCCCCGCGTCTGGTCAACCGCCTCGCTGATGAAATCGGCCGGGAAGTTGACCTCGAATTTCTCCTTGTTCTCGAACGGGTAGTGCCACTGCGCGTACGGCATCGAACCGGAGTCGAACCACACGTCGATGACTTCCGGGGTGCGAACCATTGTGCCGCCGCACTTCTCGCACTTCCAGGTCACCTCGTCGATGTACGGCTTGTGCAAATCGATGTCTTCCTTGAGCCCGGACTTGGCCTTCAACTCGGCCAGGCTGCCGACGGACTCCTGGTGCCCGCATTTGTCACAAACCCAGATGTTCAGCGGAGTGCCCCAGAAGCGGTCTCGCGACAGGGCCCAGTCCACGTTGTTTTCCAGCCACTCGCCAAAACGCCCCTCGCCAACCTCTTTCGGGTACCAAGCGATCTTCTTGTTGTTTTCGACCAGCTTGTCCTTGTACGCGGTGGTGCGAATGTACCAGGACTTCCGCGCGTAGTAGAGCAACGGCGATTTGCAGCGCCAGCAGTGCGGGTAGCTGTGCCGGTACTTTTCCGCGCGGAACAGCAGACCGCGGCTCTTCAGGTCTTCGATGATTTCCGGATCCGCGTCTTTCACAAATTTCCCGGCCCAGGGAGTGACCTCTTCGGTGAACTTCCCGCTTTCGTTAACCGGCTGCAGCACCGGCAAGCCGTACTTCTGTCCCACTTCGTAGTCGTCTTCGCCAAAAGCCGGGGCGATGTGGACGATCCCGGTACCTTCCTCCGTGGTCACGAAATCGCCAAGCACGACGTAGTAGGCGTCCTTGTCCGGCTTCACGTACGTGTACAGCGGTTCGTAGCGCATGCGCTCGAGCTGGCGCCCTTCGTACTCCTCCACGATCTCGTAGTCGCCATCCAGAACGCCAAGCCGAGCTTCAGCCAGAATCAGGTCTTCGTCGTCCCGATGCACGCGCACGTATTTCACGTCGGGGTGCACAGCCAGGGCGACGTTCGAGATCAACGTCCAAGGCGTGGTGGTCCAGACCAGAAAAGACACACCGGGCTGATCTACCAGGCGCATTCGCACGAAAACCGAGGGATCCTCAACCTCTTCGTAGCCCTGCGACACCTCGTGACTGGAAAGCGGTGTCTCGCAACGGGGACAGTAGGGCAAAATCTTGTGCCCCTCGTACATCAGCCCCGCTTTCCAGAACTGATTCAGGATCCACCAGACGGTCTCAATGTACTCGTTTGTGTAGGTGACGTAAGGATGCTCGAGGTCCAGCCAGAAGCCGATCCGGCGCGTGAGTTCGTCCCACTCCTGTTTGTAACGGAACACACTCTCCTTGCAACGGCGGTTGAACTCCGCAACGCCAAATTTGATGATTTCGGACTTGGTCCGAATGCCGAGCTCTTTTTCGATCTCGATCTCGACCGGCAAACCGTGGGTGTCCCAGCCGGCTTTCCGCTCCACACGGTAGCCCTGCATGGTCTTGAGCCGGCACACGAAATCCTTCATCGTGCGCGAGAGCACGTGGTGGATGCCGGGACGGCCGTTCGCCGTTGGCGGGCCTTCGTAGAACACAAAGCGCCGGTTCGGATCGCGCTCCTCTACACTGCGTTCGAAGATGCGGTTCTTCTCCCAAAAGTCGAGGATCTCTTTCTCCAAATCGGGAAAACGAACTTTTGGAGAGAGCTCTTTGTACATGCGTTCAGACCTCACCCGATTCCGCTGCAGTCGTCAGTAACCAATCCAGAATTTCCCACAGTTGTCCACTTGCTCTTTGCGCCAGGCGTCTCGCCTCACGCACACCGCCAACGACCCTGGAGCCGTCCCAGTAGTCCGTAACCAGGTAAAAGCTGGCGTGGTCCAGACGCAGTTGCCTGGCGGCTAACCCTTCCGGCACAACGGACATGCTCACCGCACCCGCGCCCAGATGCTCGAACATCCGGTACTCGGCTGCCGTCGGCAGTGAGGGACCGCGAATTCCAGCGACTACCAGTCTCTCCGCCGCTTTCGCCGCCACCAGATGCCGAAGTTTCGCGGTGTGCTGCACAGGCCGACCCGGGAACGCCCAGAAACACGTGTCACCGGTCAGGTTCAAATGTCCGTCAAAATTCACCCACTGGCCCGGTTCAACCACGCGGCCGATCACCCCACAGATCCCGGTGGAAAGCAGTCGTCTGACACCCCAAAAAGAAAGCGCAGCCACAAGGACCGTGGCCTGCTGCGCTGTGTAACCGTCGTACATGTGAGCGCGGCCCTCGATGACAACCAGGCGCTGGCCGCGCATTTTGACCGTGCCGATTTGCCCTTTGTGGAAAGCCGTTTCCGGTCTGGGCAGCGGCAAATCCCGAAAATTCAGCTTCGCTTCGTAGCGAGGCCCTTGTTTCTGCAAGCCAGAACCGAGAACGACTGCCAGGTCCGGCGGCGGGCCGAACACTCGAATCAGCTCAAGAGCGTTCCGCCGAGCCGCACTCCAGCTTTCTCTAACGGCTTCGCTAAGGTGTGGCCGGTTCAGATTTCTGCTCAAGGGCCTTCTTCAGCCTCTGCAGCTCCTTCTCTTTCTCGGCTTTTTCCTTTTTCAGGCGTTCCAGCTCTTTCTTCAACTGCTCCTTGCGGCTTTCCTCCTGCCGGAGCTTCTGCTCCGCCAGTTTCTTGCGGTAATCCTTGATTTTCTCGACCGCCATCAGACGGTCCCGCTTCGCTCCAGCGTTCATGAAAGCAGCAATGCCAACGGCCGTGCCCAAACCCGTCGTACCCCACATCACGGCGTCCTGGCCAGAGCTCACGTGACGTTTGAGGAAATTACCCAGGTAGAAACTCGTACCAAAGCTCAAAGCGCCACCGCCGATCGTGTAGAGAACCAGGTTCCGGTTCGTTTTCACCGAATCGATCTGGGCTTCGGGAATCAAACGGCCGGCCTCGTCGTACTCCTGGGGCCGCGCTTTGATGATTCCCACGTCAGCCACAAGCAGCGTGTCAACACGGCCGTCTTTCGTCTTCAAGATGAACCGGTCCGGCTGCCGCTGGAGGACGTCACCGGCTACTGCGCGTCCGTCCGTCGTCCGGACCCAGATGCGACTGCCCGCCTCAACCTTCTCCACTGGGAGGGGAACCCGCTTGGCACACCCGGCCAACCCCACCACAAGAATGAGCAACACAGCCTTCTTCAGCGCTCCCACCCGTCTTCCTCCTCAGTAAATCACAGGACCTTCGTTCTTCTCACCTGTGTCCTCCGGTTCCCCCTCGGGCACCGTCTCGCTGCCCCTCGCCGCATCGTCCGCGGCTTTTTCCTCATGCGCGACGATCTCAAAGCGATTCCCCGTCGCCTTGGGCGCAGCGGCGGGTTGCTTCCTGGCCTGCGCTTCCGGCGCGACGTCTTCAATTTCCAGCACGCCCAGCAGCTCAAGCTGCGATTCCAGCAGGTGTCGCAGCCGTCTCGACAGCGATTCCTTCTGCGTGCGCAGCATCAGGATCTCGTTCTTCAGGCGCGACAGCTCTTTGCGGGCGTCGTCCAGAATCTCGTCCGCCTTGACCTGCGCCTCGCGAATGATGAGATCCGCCTCGCGCTTGCTGCTCTCCCGGGACTCGGTGATGGTTTGCTGCGCCGTCATCAGCGTTTCTTTGAGCGTACGCTCGACTTCCTGGTAATCCCGCAGTTGCGTCCGGAGTTTAAGAACCTCGTCCGCGAGCTCGTTTTTCTCCCGGATCGTCCCCTCGTACTCCTCGGCAACCATCTCCAGGAAGGCTTCCACTTCCTCGGGATCGTAACCGCGCAGAACCCTGCGGAATTCCTGCTTCTTGATGTCCAGCGGTGTCAGTTTCACACTAACCTCCCCTTCTTGCGTCCTCACCGCACTGGACAGCACGTGGCCAACAGGCCCCGGACCAGCTTAGCGCAACACCCGAGCCAGGTCGTACAACGTGGACACGGTGAAAACCTTCACCGCCCACACGATCAAAATCAGCACCAGCGGGCTCAGGTCGATGGTGCCGAACGGGGGAATGTACCGGCGCAGGCGAAACAGCAGTGGATCGGTGGCGCGTCGCAGGAACATCACAATCGGGTTGAAAGGATCGGGATTCACCCACGAGATGAGCGCGCGGGCAATCACAATCCAGATGTAGAGCGTCAGAACCAGATCCACCAGTTTGGCCAGAACCAGAAAAAGATTCCCAAAGATGAACATTGGCGTTCGCCGTCTTTTCGTTTACCAGCCAGAAAAACTGGTCACGAGCGGGGGCCAAAAATGGCCCGGCCGATCCGAACCATCGTTGCGCCCTCCTCAATCGCGACCTCGAAATCGTCCGTCATGCCCATCGAGAGGTGAGGCAAAGTCTCCACCACTCCGCGCTTGACCAGGTCGTCGCGAAGCTCACGCAGCAGCCGAAAGTAAGGACGAGCCTCTTCAGGATCGGGCACAATGGCGGCAATCGTCATCAAGCCCTGCAAACGCAGGCCAGGCAGTTCAGCCACAGCCCGCACAAGGTCCGCGGTTTCGTCCGGAGTCACCCCGTACTTGGAGGCTTCGCCCGAAGTGTTCACCTCCACAAGCACGTTCACTTCCCTCCCTGCCGCCAGACACCGCTTGCTGACTTCTTGCGCCAGGTGCAGAGAGTCGATCGAATGAATCCAGTCGAAAAACTGGACGGCTCGCTTGGCCTTGTTCGTCTGGAGGTGGCCGACGAGATGCCACGTCGCGATTCTGC
>JAADFT010000554.1 GCA_013152765.1 Calditrichota bacterium
GATTTGGGCGTTATTTCCTGCCGTGCACTTCAACGAAAAAGGGCATGGCCGTGACCATCCGAGAGCGCATTCTGCGAACATTCCGCAAGGACCCCATCGACCGCGTCGTCTGGCAGCCGCGCCTCTACTACTGGTTCTACGGCAACCGCCTGCGGAACCGTCCCCCAGCAGGCGTGCACAACCCCGAACGGGTCGAGGCTTTTTACCGGGTGATCGAACCGTATGAGGGTGGGCACGTCCCCGAGCAGTACCGCAATTTGACCCTCCTGGAACTCTACCGTGCTCTCCACGCCTCTCCCCGTTATCCGCAAGAGACCCTCGGCGTCGACATTTTCGAGGTGAAGATCGACGAGAGCCGAGTGAAAGTGCACCAGCACACCGAGGGGGATCGCACCGTGACAGTTTACGAGACACCCCGGGGCCAAATCCGCCAGGTGGCTGTGCACGGTTACCCTCACGAGCATTTCATCAAAGGTCCGGACGACATCCCGGTGATGATCGACGTGCTGGAGCACTCGACTTTCGTCTTTGACGAGCACAACTACCGGATCGCCGACGAAGCCTTCGGGGACCTCGGCGTCATCAACACGTACTACCCTCGTGCGCCCTTTCAACGCTTGGTTGTGGACTACATGGGCTTCGAGAACCTGGTTTACGCGCTCGCCGACTACCCCGACAAGATCGCCGACCTGCTCAAAGCGATCGAAGCCTGGGATGACCAGATGTACGAGGTGTTACTGGCCTCTCCCGTCCCAATTCTCAACTTTGGCGACAACATCGACGCTTACGTGGACCCCCCTCCGTACTTCGAGCGCTACCTGGTTCCCTACTACCAGAAACGCATCGCCCAGATTCACGCCGCGGGAAAGTTCTGTCACATCCACATGGACGGGGCCTTGAAGCCGCTGTTGCCGTATCTTGGTACAGTCGGTTTCGACGCCATTGAAGCAGCCACTCCCCTACCGCAAGGGGATGTGACTCTGGAGGAACTGAAAGAGGCCTTAGGCGACACGATCCTGATGGACGGCATTCCGGCGCTCCTGTTCCTCCCCAGCACACCGGAGGACGAGCTGCTGGCTTTCGCCGAGAAGGTGCTGGACATGTTTGCGCCCCGTCTGATCTTGGGAATTTCCGACGAACTCCCGCCGGGAGGGGAAATCGAGCGCGTTCGGAAAATTGCGGATCTGGTAGAGTCTTACGAGCTTCGCCAGAACTAACGCCTTGTCAAGCCGGGCCGAAGCCAGGCACAGGGGAGCAAGGCAAGATCCCTGCCGGCCAGTTCGGGAATTCGGACCCCGGGCAGGAAAGCAGCTTGGCTTCTCTGTTTCCACGAAGCAAAACTGTGCAGAACCGTGTCAAACCGGAAGTGAGGCTCAGGTCTGCCGGACTCAGGTCTCACAACCGAACAACTTGATTGACTCGACAAACTCAGGAGGATTTCGATGAACAGACGCGGGTTGAGTTCTCTGGTGCTTTTTGCGGCGAGCCTGGCGCTCGCCACTGGCCTGTTTGCCCAGGACAAGGCCGTCTACGTCACCAAGACGGTGCACGGCAAGGAAAGACAGGTCCTCACGGTGGACATCAGCAAGCTGAAGATGCCGCACTCTCTGGACGAATTTCAGGTCATCTGGCACAACCCACCGGTCAAGCAGGACACGACGGGCACCTGCTGGGCGTTTTCCACGATTTCCATTCCTCGAGTCAGAAGTGAAGCGGCTGACGGGCAAGGAAGTGAAGTTGTCCGAAATGTACATCGTCTACTGGGAGTACGTGGAGAAAGCCCGCCGCTTCATCCGTGAGAAAGGGGATTCCTTTTTAGGCCAGGGGTCAGAGCAAAACGCAGTGATCGCGCGGATCAAGCAGTACGGCTGCGTGCCGGAGAGCGCTTACACAGGGTTGCTCAATGGCCGGACGGGACACAATCACACAGCCCTCTTCAACGAACTGCGCAGCTACCTGGAGTACTGCAAGGAACACGGCTACTGGGACGAGGACAAAGCCCTGGCCTACGTGAAACTGATCCTGAACAAGTACCTGGGCGAGCCTCCGACCAGCGTCACCGTAGACGGACGTACGATGACGCCCCAGGAGTACGCAACCGACTACCTGAAGCTACCGCTAGACGACTACGTCGCTTTGATGTCCACCAAGAGCGTTCCTTTCTGGACTCAGGGAGAGTACAAGGTGCCGGACAACTGGTGGCACAGCAAGGACTACTACAACGTGCCACTCCGCGACTTTTACGAGGCCATTCGCGACGCCGTGAAAAACGGCTACTCCCTCGTGTTCGGTGGGGACATTTCTGAGCCCGGCAAGGTACCCGAGGAAGACGTGGCCATTGTGCCCACGTTCGACATTCCCGGCAAGTTCATCAATCAGGACGCCCGCGAGTTTCGTTTCTACAATCACACGACGACGGACGACCACGGCATCCACGCGGTCGGCTTTACGCACAAGTACGGCCACGACTGGTTCCTGATCAAGGATTCCGGCCGCAGCAGCCGCAAAGGCAAACTGAAAGGCTACTACATCTTCCGCGACGACTACGTCAGATTGAAGATGCTCACCGTGCTGGCCCACAAGGACGCTGTCGCAAAACTGATGGCTAAATACGCGAAAATGCATGCCAAAACAGTCACAAGCGGTTCTTGACCACCCTTTCTGCGGGGACAAACCAGGAGGACTTGAAGAGATGAGCAAGAAGCTGGACCGGAGAGAGTTCCTGCGCGCAGCCGGGGCAAGTGCTGCTGCGCTGGCGTTGTTTGGCCTGGAGGGGTGTAGATCCTCGCAACCCGGAGCACGGTTCGCCGCGCCGGGCCACTCGCGCCCCAATTTCCTTTTCCTGTTCACAGACGACCAGGCCTTCCGCACCGTGCACGCCCTGAACAACCCCGATGTGCACACGCCAAACCTGGACCGACTGGTTCGTCGCGGCGTCACGTTCACACACTGTTTCAATCAGGGGTCGTGGACTCCAGCCGTGTGCGTGGCCAGCCGGGCGATGTTGAACACAGGCCGCTACGTGTGGATGTGCGGCGGCGCCGACTGCGACGACTACCCGTTGTGGGGCCAGGTGCTCGGCGAAATGGGCTACGACACGTTCATGACTGGCAAGTGGCACAACGGCGATCGAGCGCTCCGGCGCAGCTTCAAACACATCGGCCCACACGGTCCAGGCATGTTTCCGTCCAAAGATCCGTATGCCGAAGAAAACCGCAAGAAAGGAATCATCAAGGATCCGTACAACCGCCCGAGACCGGGCAACAGCTGGAGCCCGTCTGACTCCACCTTGCTGGGGCACTGGCGTCACGTGGACGGCAAAATCGTACACAGCGCTCAGTTGTGGGCCGATGCAGCCATCGGGTACCTGAATTCGCGGAAAAACAGCG
>JAADFT010000555.1 GCA_013152765.1 Calditrichota bacterium
CCTCTTTCAGCGGTTCAATTCCGTCGATCTCTTTCAGCTTTTCCGTGAGGTAGGTGGCGTTCTCCTGCCGCGTCCGGAGCTGCCACTCGTAGCGTGAAAATTGCGCCAGCAACACCGCGCCCTGGAACTCGGTCATTCGGAAGTTACCGCCGTAGTAGAAGTGCTCGTACCACTCGCCGTCCTCGGAACGACCGCAGTTGTGGTGGGAGCGCGCAAATTTGGCCACGGTCTCATCGTTCGTCAGGATGATCCCGCCTTCACCAGCGTTGATGTTCTTCGACGACTGAAAGCTAAACCCGCCAGCGCCTCCGATCGCGCCAACCCGGCGGCCATTCCACTCGGCGCCCCAGGCCTGGGCTGCATCCTCCACCACGAACAGGTCGTGTTTCGCCGCGATTTGCATGATCCGGTCCATGTCTGCAGGTCGGCCAGCAAAATGCACCGGCATGATGCCCCGCACCTCCGGCGTGATGGCTTTCTCCAGCGCCTCCACGTCGATGTTGTACGTTTCGGGATCGATGTCCACGAACTTCGGCACTCCACGGGCCTCCAGCACCGCCGTAGCCGTGGCGATGAACGTGTAGGCCGGCACCAGCACCACATCGCCCGGACGAATGCCAACTGCGAGTAGAGCCAGGTGCAGCGCTGTGGTACCGCTGTTCACGGCGATCCCGTACTTCGCCTCCTGAAATGCCGCGAACTTCTCTTCGAACTCCGCAACCCGTTCGCCCTTCAGACGACCCCACTTGCCGCTCTTCACAACTTCAACCAGGTTGTCAATTTCCTCCTGTCCCCAAACAGGCCAGGAAGGAAAAGGTTTCTGACGCACCGGCGTTCCACCGCGCACAGCAAGCTTGCCCATCTCCACCTCCGCAGTTTCCGTGTTCTTTCAGCGGCACCTTGTTTCGGGGCCGCTTTCCTCGCTCACTGCACTTTCCAAACAGGTCTTCTGTCGCCCGAACTTCACAACTCACAACCGTGCGACCGCACGGCCTCAAGAATGCTACGGTCCGGTCGGTACAACAGCGTGTGCATGCCCACCTCGGCTGCAGCACGCACATTCTCTTCCAAATCGTCGACGTACAGTGCCTCGGGAGGTTCGACACCAGCTTTTTCGAGAGCGACCTCGAACATCTTTCGGTCCGGCTTGATCGCGCCAACCTCGTACGACAGAACCAGCTCGTCGAACAGACGTCCGATGCCAAACGTCCGGTCAATGTGACGCCAGTGAAGCGGATCGGTATTCGACACCAGGACCAGGCGAAACCGTCCTCGCAAACGCTCGAGCTCTTCCACGGCCTTGGGGTTAAGCCAGAAGTTGTCCTCCCAAACCCGTACGAACTCCTCGAAGGGTACCTCTACCTCCAGCAACTCCTTCGTCCGTTGGAAGAATTCCTCCGGCCCCAGCTCGCCACGCTCGAAACTAAAAAGCTCTTCCAGAAAGGCAGGTCCGACCTCCGGCTCCTCCAGACTGCGTCGAGCAATCCCCTCCAGCCTTTTTCTGATCGTCTCCTCGTCGAACAAAGCGATCACACCGCCGAGGTCGCACAGGACCGCCTTCAACTCACACGTTTTCTTGCCTTTTGAACCCACACAAACTCCTTCACTAACAGCTCGGTTGTCTACGCAAGACACCACTCCACCGCAATCTCGTTCTCCCCAAAAAGGGCAAATTCCACAGCCCTCTCGCTAGCACGGCTTGTACAAACAGTTGCCCGGACTCCATTTCTCGGCTGAATCACGGTTCAAAGGTAACAACAGCAGCCCACTAATTCAAGCCTAAACTCCACTGCAACCACGAATTTCGCTACGCCTGTTTTCCCTTTCGGGCGGTGCGTTTTGCGCCCGGCTCATTAAAAAAGCCGCCGAGCCAGAGCCCGGCGGCTTTTTCACACACACAGCCGGAATGGCTCTTAGAACTCCAGACGCAAGGTGAACCGGTGAGTGTTGTCGAACACGCCGAAATCGGTGAACGCGTAGTCCAGATTCACCTTGTGTTCACCAAGCATCGGCAGGCGCAGGCCAACACCAAAGGACGCGCCTTCGTCCGACGTCTTGATGTGGTTCCGGTCCTTCACGCCGGAGTAGTTGAACTTGTACCCGCCACGCAACGCGAGCCAGTCCTGGAACGTCCACTCCATGCCCGCAAAGTACAGCTGGGCAGAATCCTGAGGTTTGGTGGCGTCCACCAGGACCTTCCACGCAGCGTTCTCTTCACGCGCCAGGCTCATCGACGCGCCGATCGAGAACGTCAGCGGGATCGGCACGGCGATCGCGAAGTACTGCACGTCGCCGCCCAGGTTGTTCAACCGAGCGCCCAGGGTGAGGTCACGGAACCCGGTCTCGTAGATGGCGCCGAAGTCGAACGCCACCACGCCAACCGACTGGTCGTCGATGTGCTCACGCAGGTACTTCACGTTCGCACCCATGCGGAACCGGTCCGTGAACCTCTTCGAGTACGAGGCGATCAGGGCGAGATCGTAGTAGCTGTACGTTGCCGACGTCGCCTGGTCGATTTGTGCGTACTCGAAGCCCGGAGGCGCAATGTCGCGGTCCGCCGGGATGTCGCCGATGCCCATGTAGATGAAGGACACCGAACGTTCCCAGATTGCCAAAGCCATGCGTGATGGCAGCAGCCTCGTGGTCAAGGCTGATGATCCATTTGTTGTGTGACAGCGCGACCTGGGTCACGCCAGCCTCAACATCAATGCCAGCGGGATTCCAGAACATCGCGTTCGCGTCGCCATGGATAGTCGTCACGGCAGAACCCAGGGCAACCATGCGCGCGCCGACCCCGATCTTGAGGAACGGCATGCCGTTGATGCCGGCCTTGCGCACGGCCGCCTCGCTCATGCCGACCATCCCAAGCAAGGCGATCATCGTGAAAATCAACACCTTTCGCGCCATTCTATCTTCTCCTTGAAATGGTCATCAAACTCTTCTCTACACAAGCGACCTGCAGCCGCTCCGTTACCTCAAGATCGAGAACACGCCGTGTTGCTTGCCGCCCTTGAATTCTGCGACCCAGATGTACACGCCGCTGGCCACCTCGGAACCGTCCTTCGAGTGCAGATCCCAGAAGTACGTTCCATTCGTCGGATCCTCGGCCCGGAAGTCGATCTTGTCGATCACCTGGCCAGACACGTCGAAGATCCAGATCGTGCACTCAGCAGGCAGGTTGAAGAAGAACACACCGTGGATGGCCGCGTCGTGGAAAGCCGCCCGTTTGTACGGATTTGGCCGTACCCGGATCTGCCGCTGGCCCGTTTCGAGCAGCGAGGTGTCCAGCGGGCGGGAAACCAGCACGAAGTCCACACCCAGCGCTTTGCGTTTCGCCAGATCGCTCGGCGGCGGGTAGTAGGCGTGCTTGAACGCCCACGGCCAGGTGCCTTCCCAGTAAGCCGAACGGCCGTTCACGTTCACTTTTCCAGTCTCGAGCCAGGTGTACTGGCCCAGATCGCCAAGGCTGCCCGTCTCTTTCTTGTACGCAGCCACGTAGTAGTAGAACGTGAAGCCGAGCAGCGTGCCAGGTGTGTTGTCTTCCCAGGCGTACTTGTACGTCTTGCTGTCGCTGTCGGGATTCAGGTACTGATCAAGTTCGTCCTTCTTCACGACATGCACCAGGTAGTACGGACCCCAGTGCTCGCCCTGCTGCTCCTTGATGAACGTGTTGATGGCGTCCTCAGAAAGCAGCGGGTTGTACGGCATCGGCTTGGCCTGCTGGGCCTCGATGTCGCCGTTGTTGTCGAAGGTTTCCGGATCCACGGTCCAGTAGGTGTCCGCGGTCGGCGTACCTTTCTCCAGCGGGTTGTAGCGCGGCCACGCCCGGCATTTGTAGATCTTGTAGCCGTCGGCATCCGGCACGTCTTCCCATTTGATCCAGGGCTTCACGGCCGGGGAAACGTCCACTTTGATGTCCGGAACCTTCGGCGGCTCAGGCACGCTGTAGCTGCCGTCAGCCTGCATGCTGGCGTAGACGGCACGCGCAGCTTTCATGGCCGCCCGGGCACCCATCAGCCGGAAACCGGCGCCACGAGCCCAGTACACGCGGATCCGCTCGCCCACTTCCAGCGAGAAAGGACCGATGCTGGTCCAGGGCTCGTTGCCGTTGAAGCGGTACTCGCCCGTGATTCCACGGGTCAGAACGCCCGGCTCCAGCGGACGGCCCGTTTCCGGATCCATCGGGCACACGCCGTAGCTCTTGCCGTTTACCACAACTTCCTGCGGCTCGGCGAACATGTAGGCGCCGTACTGGTGGCTCTCGTCCGAAGGCTGCTGCCACTGGGCAGGATCCTTCGGCACAAACGTGGTGATGTCGCCAGGCGTGCCCGAAGCGAACAGACGCGGATTCGGCGAAAGGTCGAACGAGGTTTTGTCGCGGCCTTTACCGCCGTCCACGTAGAACGTACCGGTACCGCAGATGTGCACGCCCTTGGGGCTGTAGTCGTTGACGTTGTTCATACCGCTCTGAACCGTGCGGAACCAGCCGCGCTGCTGGCCCGTGCCAACCGCAGGCACGATCTCTTCACCGGCCGCGTCCTTGAAGCACAGGTTCTTGTCGCCGATGATGTTGCCGTTTTCGTCGACCTCCTTCGCACCCAGGAAGGTGTAACCGGCGTAAATGTCGTGGTACCAGCCGCGGTAGCCAATGCCAGGCATGTCTTCGCGGCCCGGGTCGGAGCCGTAACCCTGCACCGTGATGTCCCACGGGTAACCATTTTCGTCCGGGCTGGCGTCGTACGCCCAACCACGGTAGCGGCTGTTCGGGTTCGTGTAGCTCCGGCCACCCCGGGTGTTGATCCGGAAGGCGAACACCGTGGCGGAGTAGCTCAGAACCAGGGCGTTGATGCGCTGCCCATGCAGATCCACAGTGCCGTCGCCGTCGATGTCCTGCTCACCCGTGTTGTAGAACTCGTACTCGACGATGTCGAAATTGTCCAGATTGCCGTACGGCTCAGTCCAGCTGTACACCCGCATTTTCACATCCACGCCGAGCTGGGTCGGCCAGCCAGCCTCGTAGTAGGCCAGGTTGCGACCATCCTTCAGGACCGATCCCTTCATCGTGATCACGTAGTCGCGATTGGGATCGCCAGCTCCCGGGATGTTGCGGTTGTAGTGCAGGAAGGCGTAGTGTTTACTTTCGTCGCCGTGCACCTTGGCGTTTATCGCGGCAAAATCGTCGTTGGGATTGAATTCCACCGCGTACATGTAGTTGCCGAAGTCGAACACGTTCTCGCCAAACGGCCAGCTCCAGGGAGCGTTCCCGAAGTAGCCGCTGGTGACCAGTCGCGTGGTCATGAACAGCCAGTTACCACTACCACGTCTGGACGCCGCCGTACCACGAGCGCTGATGTCCTCCTGGTAAGGCAGACGCGGCCACGCGTAGTAGTTAATGTAGTTGGGTGGCACGTACAGGTCCCAGTGGTCCCCGGCCACGATGACACAGTTTCCGTTGGCATCTTCTGCCACGGACGTGCCGGGAACGAGCCAGAACGCCGCCACCAGCAACAAGGCAGCGAAAATTACAATCCTCTTTGTCATCATCCTCAGCTCTCCTTCGTAGTTCTGGATTGCCTCAGGCCAACGCTCCGTAGTGGAGCGCGGGACTACGAACGGCCAACCTTTGCACCCTTAGAACGAGAACTCCAGACCGGCCCAAATCGTCCGGGGCTCGCCGTACAGGAGGCGGCCGTAGATGTCCGTGGGCTGGCGGTACACACCTTCGGGGTAGTGCTCGTCGCCCGTGTTCGGCTTGAGGTCGGGACCCAGCTCCCACAGGGTTTGATCTTTGCCGCCCAGGAAGGGTGTGTTGGCGTACCCAAGGATGTTCTTCCGGTTCAGCACGTTCCGCACTTCTCCAAACAGATTCGCGCGGAAGTGGCCGGCGAAACGGAACTCCTTCGAAATCCGGAGATTCCACTGCCAGGTCCAGGGCGCCTGGCCCAGTTTCCGGCTGATCGTGAAGTACGGATCGTTCTCGACGTTCTCCGTCAACTGGTAGTAGAAGCCACTGGCGGCTTCGACCACGTTGGTCCAGTTCACGCCGTACGGCAGGAACAGCATGATCGTGCCAGCAAAACGATGCGGACGGTCGTAGCCGCCACTCACCACGTTGCCGGCCCCAGAGCGCATCAGCACGTTGCGCTCGTAGTAGTTGTACTGGTCGATCATGTTCCAGGGCAGATGCGCCATCTTCGCGCTGTCCACCTTGGTGTTGTAGGCCGTACGGATGGCGCTCCCGGCGCTAACCGGCACCGGTTCCTTGATGTAGGAGTAAGCGTAGCTCAGGCGCAGGCTGGACCACTTGCCCGGGCGCTTCACGACGGTGACCTCGATGCCTCGAGAATCCGCGTAGCCCCAGTTGTGGTAGAAGCGCATGCCCGGACCCTTGTACGGGGTCAACTGGAAGGAGAGTTTGCGGTAGTTCTCGACGTCGCGGTAGTAGCCCGTGATGTCGATGCCGATCATGTCGCTGATGGCGTACTGCAGACCCATCTCGTAGGCCGTCGCTCTCACGGCGTCCTGCTCCGGCCACACCGTGTCGATGTTCGGCGAAGAGGCGTACTTGCCGAAGTTGATCCACTGGTACAGCGTGGCGAAGTTCGGGTACTGGAAGAGCTGGCCGAAGCTGTAGTGCATGGCCATCTTGTCGGACACCGGGTGCGACACACCGATTCTGGGGCTGAAGTAGAACTTCCACGGGACCTTCTTGCCCCAGGCCGGCCTCAGCTCGACCAGATCGCCCCAGTCATCCGCGATGTAGTCGAACGGGTGAAAATCGTTCTTGAAGCGGTACGTGTCCGTGTAGTACCCGTCGACGCGCAGGCCGATGTTGATGATCAGGCCCGAGTACTCGATCCGGTCCTGAATGTACCCGGCCACTTCCATCGGGTTGAAATCGAAGTAATCAACCCAGAAACGCGAGTACGGGTACTTGACACCAGCACCGCCCAGCGGCGACTCGATGTGCCGACGGCTGACGCTGTGGTAACGGAACAGCACACCAGCCTTGATCTGGTGGTTGTAGGTCACCTGGCTGGTGATGTCCGCCTTCAAAGAGGTGGTGTTCCGCTTGGTGTAGGAGTACAGCGGGGTCGGGTAGGCAGAACGGTACCAGCCGTCCTGTCCGGCGAATTTCAGCTTGGCATCGTTGATGCCCGACTCGGGATCCGTTTCCGAGTAGAAGAACACCCGGTAATTCGGATCGCCAAAGTGCCCGTACACGTAGCCGTCAGCCGAACCGCGCTTGATGTAGCTGCGCACCTTCTTGATGCTGCCGTCCTCGTTGTAGAGCGTGTCGTACTTCAGCGTGCCGCCGACGTACTTCAGGAAGTCGTCTCGGCTCTCGAAAGTGATGAAATCGCCCTTCTCGTCGATCTCACACATGCCGTCGCCGTCGTCATCCGGGTAGCCGATCCAGGAGCTCTTGTTCGCCTGGCTTACGACCACCTCGTAGAACGTGCGGGGTGACAGCGTGTGCGTCCATTTCAGGTAGCCCACCAGGCCAAGGTCTTTGTACCTGGGAGCACCTTCCATGTAGTATTTCCACTTCGGGTTGTATTTCCAGTTCACGAAGTTGAACAGCTTGCCGCCGTCCGTGACCTGCAGGAAACCGGTCAGTTTCTTGCTCGGGCTGAAGTTGTAGTGGACCTTGCCACTCAACGTGATGTGATCTTCAACCTCGAACGGCAGGCCGCTCAGGTAGTGATTGTAGCCAGCCGTGATGAAGAAACCGCCTTTGTCGGTGAAAGGTAGCGGTCCGCTCAGGTTGGCTTCGATGTCGTACGGACGACCGATTCCGCTGGAGTCCGCCGGGTCGTAGTAGTAGCGATCCCTGGCGATATCAGGGGTCCAGGTCATCAGCCGGGCTTTCCGTGCTGAGGCCGCGTCTCCGGCATCGGCGGCAGCCTGGTAGCGTTTCCGTTCCGTGTCGTAGCCGTAGAAAGTCTCGGTCTCTCCCGGGAACTTGTAGTCCCAGTAGATGTTGCTGCCCACGTTGTGGATGCCGCTGGTGACCAGCGAACGCGCGAAGATCTTTCCTGAGTAGGTCTTGCCACCTTCTTTGGTCACCAGGTTCACGATACCGGCCGTCGCGCTCGGGTACTCAGCCGTGAAGATTCCGGCGTACACGTCGAGCTCTTGCACCTGGCTCTGGTTGACGTGCACCGCCATGGCCTCTTTGGCCTCCGATTCACGGTAAGCCGTGTAGGCGTGACCAACCTCGCCACCGAACGCGCCCGTACCGGCCGAGTAGTACGTGTCCGTCACGTCGACACCGTCGATCACGTAGCGGGTCTCGTACTTCTGACCGCCGCGGATGTAGCCGCGGAAATTGCTGGCCGTCGTCTCGACGATGTCCATGACGCCCGCGACCGGAAGCGTGTTGTTCAGTTCTTCCACGCCCACCACCGACTTGCTGTGGGTCAGCGTTTTCTCCACGAGCGGTCGCTGAGCGACCACCGTGACAGCTTCACCCTCAATGACGGTGGGTTCGAGGGAGAAATTCACTTCCGTGGTCGCGTCCACTTCCACGCGGACACCTGTCTTTGTGACGCTGCGGTAGCCGATGTACCGCGCCTGCAGCGAGTACGTGCCAGGTGGTACGTTCAGGATGAAGTACCGCCCCTGCTCGTCCGTGCTGGCACCCATCTGGGTCCCAACGATGACGATGTTCACTCCCGGCAGCGGTTCACCCGTTCGGGCGTCCTTGACTGTCCCCGCAATCTTGCCGCGCGTGCCTGCCATGGCACCGCCTACAAGAATGCCGAAGACGAGAATTCCGACCGCTGCGGCGAACCAGCGTCTCTTGACCGCCTTGACCATGTCGTTTCTCCTCCCTAAAGTCAACTTCCCACGAGACCGACAAACACAAAACAAGTAGCTTCCTACCACCTCCTTTCCGACTTTTGCAGGTTCAAACTCTCCCTGAAACAAAAAAGCGCACGCTCAGCACGGGCGCTGAGGTGCGCTACTCTACCGAATCGGTCTTAAACGAATACCAGTCCGCTGAAAACCAAGAATTCTCTCTCAGGAAAAGCATCGGCCCACCTTACTTGGCTTCACAGCAAGCACCCGCTTCCCCCACCTTTGTAAAACATAGCTAAAGACCGTTAAAATGTCAAGAGAAAAGTGATCGAAACGCAAAAAACTGATCCTGTTTACACTTGCGCCCTCATCCCCTTTCCCTTGTGCAACCGAAACGCAATTCTACGGCCCTGCGAGACGTGGAGCCGCCACGTTTGGAAAACTCCGCGCCCCACGCCCCGTGACCCTTCGGTTCGGCGACGTGCTTCCCCTGCCTGAGCCGCTCAGTTCAGGTTCAGCAGAGCTTTGGCCACCTCTACGGCTGTGGCCGCGTCGGGTGCGTAGCCGTCTGCTCCGATTTCGTCCGCGTACGACTGCGTAACGGGAGCACCGCCCACGATCACTTTTACGCGATCGCGTACACCCTTCTTCTCCAGCGCTTCGATCACGGATTTCATGTTCAGCATGGTGGTGGTGAGCAGCGCCGACATGCCAATCAGATGCGGTGCGCCGCTCTCGATGGCCTGCAGGAACTTGTCGGGACCAGCGTCGACACCCAGGTCGATCACCTCAAAGCCAGCCCCTTCCATCATCATCGAGACCAGGTTCTTCCCGATGTCGTGCAGATCCCCCTTCACGGTGCCAATCACAAGCTTCGCCACGGGTTTCACACCTGTCTCCGCGAGCTTAGGCCGCAAGACCTTCAGACCGGCTTTCATCGCCCGCGCAGCAATCAGGACCTCCGGCACGTAGTACTCGTTGTTTTTGAACTTCTCACCGACCACATTCATGCCGGCAATCAGCCCCTCATTCAAGACCTTGCCGGGCTCCAGGCCTTCTTCTTCAAGCGCCTTGTGCGTCAGCTCTTCGGCTTTCTGCGCCTGTCCCAGGATGATGGCGTCTGCCAGTTCTTTCAAAACGTCCATCTCCGCCTCCGCCTTTGGTTCCAGCCTGTTCTGGCAACCAGCTCAACGTGGGATGTAACGTTGCCAGTTGTAGTCCCTCAACTCACCTCTGGCCGTCGAGTGGATCAGCTCGAATTCGCCGTTCTCGCGCCGATCCACGAAAACGAAAGTGACGCCGCCCTGCACGTGCTCGTACGTCCACACTTCAAAGGGCCGAGCACTGATGCCGCCCGGCTCGCGGTCCACCTGGTCTGGCCAACCGTACTGCAACAGCACACGGCCTCGATCTGTCTTCCAGCCCTCGTGTCCAGGATAACTGAATCGTTCGTTCGCGTATTCCAGTCGCTTCTCGTAGTCGCGTCGTGCTTCGTTCTCGGGCGTGCTCGGATCCGGATCCCGTCGCTTCCAGAAAGCTTCCAGAAAGCGCCTTTTGCCCGCCAGATCGAGCTTCGGGTAAACGGCCAGCTCCTCTTTCGTGGCAATGTACTTCAGCCGCTCGAACTCGCGGTCGAGTTCCTCTTCAGAGGCCAGCGCGTACGAGCTGACCACGCCGAGCGCGGGACTCGTGGAACGTTTCGCCACCGGCGCAGCGTGGACCGCCCGATGAACCACAAAGAACTGCCGGCCCGTAAGGACCCTTTTCCCTGTTAGAAGGTCCGTCACCGCTACCTGCAGCAAGTACGAGCCCGTCTCGAAGTCGCGCACATCCAGGCGGCCGTTCACCGCGCAGGCGCTGCCTCCCACGAGGTGTTCCTTCCCGGAGTAGGACTCCACTTCGCGATTCTGCTCGTCCAGCACCAGCAAATCGGTCCTGTAGTGTCCGCGGCCTTCTTTGTCCTCTTTCAGGCCGTACACTTCGGCGTAGTAGTACAACCAGCTCGCGCCAGTCCCGTACATCCGCGACGCGTTCGGCACAACCACAAGACCGTTCCGCCAAAGCCGTCCGCCACCGGACGGATCCGGCTTGATCAGCGACGCCAGCAAGAGATCGGAGGCAACAAGGTCTTCAGCTGCGTCAGCGGGCTCTACCCGAACCGTGTCCTGTTTCGTCGAAGCGGCGTTCGCGAGCAGATCCTTCAGCTCCACACGCACGGTGTACAGACCGGGCGCCACCAGGTAGTGCTTCAGATCGACCAGCTTCTGCCCTCTCCTCACTTCACTTCGCCGGGCCACCGTGTCGGCAAAGCTCAACCTGGACTCCGCCAGCAGCGAATCGCCTTTCAAAATCCGAATGGTCGCCTCGGCTGCCGCTACGTAAGCGCGATCCGCTGGTTTGAAGAGCAACCGGTTCCGTTCCACCGCCAGGGCTACGTCCAGCAGATTCTGCCCCGTGGGCGTGCGAAACCGGTACAGGTCCAGCCAAAACAGAGGCTTCTGCTGCGGCCGTGCCTCCCCAGCCCACAGCGAAACAGCCAGCAGAGCCACAAGGCCGAAAACTGCACCCCTTGAACGGCTCACTTTCCGCAGACCGCGAACAAACCGAAACGCCTCTTTGCGAAGCGCGGTCCTTTTCAGCAACCTGGTAAGCAAAAACTTACGCATCCACATCACCCAGCAATTCATCCAGGTCGACGGCCCGCCCTTCGCGAGCAGAAATCTCAACAGCGTTCACGACCGCCAGCGCCAGCAGCGCGCCCAGCGAGTCCGTCTCAGGCCGTCCACCTTCTCGAACGAGCCTCGCAAACTCTTCCAGTTGCTCTACGTGCGAAGCGTCCATTTCCGCGCCGAGCCCGTCTTTGCCCTTGTACAGAACCTCTTCACGACCATCCCGGCTCACCAAACGCGTTTCAACACCGTCCGTGTACAGATTTCCTTCCGTCCCGTACACCGCCAGCGTGGATCGAAACGGCCCCACGTAGTTGGAGCCGATGTAGCCAAGGCGCGGCCCTTCGAAATGGATCAGCCCCGCCGTGTTGTCCACGTTCGCGCCATCCGGCAGCACCTGCTCCACAAAGCCGAACACTTTGGTCGGACGCCCAAAGTACAGCAGCTCAATGTCGATCAGGTGGATGCCAAGCTGAATCAGCGGGCCTGTGGGGCACCTTCCGCGGGCGCGCCAGCTTGAGGGCTTCACCTCGTACGCGCCGTCCCGCGAGAAATTCCCCTCAACATTCGCAAGTTCGCCAATTCGCCCCTCTGAGATCGCTTTCTGGCATGCGCGGAAGGCCTTCAGGCGCCGGAAATTGTGGCCGACCATCAACAAGCCGCCCGTTTCTTTCTCGACGCGAATCAACTCCTTGGCTTCGTCGACGGTGTTCGTGATCGGCTTGTCCACAAACACGGCTTTCCCGTGCAGAAGGCCTGCCTTTGCCTGCGGCAGGTGCTGGTCGTTTGGCGTTACGATTACCAGGGCGTCAATTGTGGGATCTTCGAGGAGCTTCTCCAGATCCGTCACAACCGGCAGTCCCAAACGCGCCTCCACTTCCGCCGCCCGCTCCGGACGGTAGTAGTACGCCTTCACGATCTCAAGGCCGTCCACCTGGCGGCTTGCCTCGAGTAGCTTCTGGCCGTAGCCACCTACGCCCAGAAGCGCAGCTCTGACCGGCTCTTTCATCGCAGCCCCCGCAGCACCTGCTGCATTCTGTGGGCGCACAGACGACTCATCTGCAAGAAGGGCTGAACATGTGTTTCCAGCGTTACGTGGTGAAGCGGTCGGTTTTCGGAGGCAAGGGCGCGGAACTGGCCCAGGTAGTCAATTTCGCCGTCGCCAAACGGCACGCATTCACATTCGCCGTTTTTCCGACGGTAGTCTTTCACGTGCACGTTCACAACGTAGTCCTTGATGTGCTGCCAGCCGTCCGGGAAAGGCTTCTCACCGCTGCAGAACGCGTTCCCGAGATCCCAGTTCGCGCGGAGGAACGGGCTGTTCACCTCCGCAAGGATGGCTGCCGTGTGCTCGCCGGTGTCGCACCAGTGATCGGGCTCGTTTTCCACGGCAACCACGAACCCTGTTCTTTCGGCCATTCGCGCCACATCGCCGAAGTGGTCGATGACCGCCTGACGGTTCTCCGCGGGCTCGTTGGGGTAGTGCGAAAAGCCAAACACGATGATGAGACGTGTGTCCAGGAGTTCAGCCAGTCGGAAGGTTTCAGGCAGGATTTCTTCTTTCTCAAGCCGAACGCGTTCCGGGTCCTCGAGGGAAATCTTGAAGACACCAGGTGAGAGTGCGGCAATCCGAACGCCCTCGCGCTCAACAGTCCGCCGTACCGAGCGGATTTCGTCGTCGTCCACGCGCGGCACGCGTCCGGTTCTGAGCGTGCGAATTTCGTAGTCCCAGATCCCCCAGCTTTTTCCATGCCGTACTGCCAGTGGGAAATCGGGCAAGATCTCGTCCGAAACGATCCCAAGCCTCACGCCGTCCTCCGTTCCGTTCTTTGTGAGCTGCCAACGACGTGACTCCCTCTGTGGCTCGACCTCGCTCCCACCTCAGCGCCAAAGTTACGATTTCTCAGCCGAAACGCAAGAACTTATGCCCTGCGCGTGCAATTTTTTACATCTTTGGCACTCAAGGGGCCAGGGGCGTGTTGCGGGAAGTTGGGAGGGATACTGAAAGGCAGGTTGAGGTGCTGGTGGTAGTGGGCAATTGGCAGTAGGCAGTAGGCAGTCAGCAGTAAGCAGTAAGCAGTAAGCAGTAAGCAGTAAGCAGCAGGGAATTCTTGTCCGTCGATTGTTTCATTTCAACGGGCGCAAGGTGCAGCGCTTGCTGCCCCGGGCTTCTACAGCCGAGCAAACACCCGTCCACGCTTGAAATCAAGCCG
>JAADFT010000556.1 GCA_013152765.1 Calditrichota bacterium
AGTTGAACGCCTCGTTCGGTTGCCAGTGACCGAGCTTCCGGTCTTGCTTGCGGAACGCTGGGAGGATCTGACGCCGTCTGCAGAGGCGAGCTTGTGGCTCTTTGCCTCCACGCTGAGTGGGACGGCATTAAGGCTCTGAAGGACCGGCGAGATTCCCCGTGAGCACGCCTGTGCCCGGTGGCTTGCGGCCTTCGAACGGAACGGACCTGTTCCCAACGCGGAGAAAACACGGACGGCCCTTGGGGTGGTCCTCGTATGAAGGGCGGCAGCATAGCTCAGGTGAAGCCCCGTGGGGAGCTCGGAAATGGACGGCGTCGTGGTGGTAGACTGAGAACTGCGGAATCCTCGTCTGCGGCTGGAGGGTGCCTTGCAAACGGACTGGCAACGTGATCTTCGAGCCCTTCTGCTGGATGTTCATCTGACGCTTGTAGACGACAGCCACTTCCCGCACCACGAGCTTCCCAGGTTGCTGCAGTCCGAGGGGGTTCGGATCCCCAGAGAGGAGCTGGAGCGCGCTTACGCGAAGGCCAGCGAGCAGGTGTTCGACTGGCCCAATCTGCCTCCGGACACGCGGATCCGCGATCTGCACCGCCGGCGACTTCGACGGCTCTACGATCTGCTGCGCCTGGACCGCGACCCGGAACGCGACCTGGATGTCCTCTACCAGCGCATGCGACGTTGTCAGCTTTACCGGGACGCTGTCGACGTGCTGCCAGCTCTTCGGGCGCGCTACCGGCTGGCCGTGGTTTCCAACGCAGACGAAGACGACCCTTTGCTCGAGGCGTTACAGCCCGTACGTCACCTTTTCGACGTGGTTGTGGTTTCCGGAGAGGTGGGCGAGCTGAAGCCATCGTCGCTGATTTTCGACATTGCCTGTGAAAAGCTGGCGGTTCTGCCGGCCCAGGCAGCGGTCGTGGGCGATTCACCGACGAGTGACGTCCTTGGCGCGCACAGAGCAGGGTTGCGAGCCATCTGGCTCAACCGGAAGGCGAAACCCTGGCCGGAGGGCATCCCGGAGCCGGATGCGGTGGTTCGCGATTTCTACGAACTGCGGGATTTGCTGCTACCTGGCAGAGAGCCGACAACGTGAAAAAATATTGACTTTTAGGCTGAGTTTTCTAAATTACGCGCAACTTTGAAGGATCTGGACAGGAAGGTAGCCTGCATTGCCTGCCGGCGGAGCTGGCGTTGTTGAGTTGAATCGATCGCCGGGCGGGTTTCGGGGCGGCTGTCGGTGCCTTGTTTTGTAACCCGCTAAGTTGAAATTTGCCGTTTTTCCCCTCTCAGCAGGGTGAAGTGAAGAACCAGGGGCTGTGGTGGTTGAGACGTCGCCGTGTGGGGGTTAGTAAGACGTGGTGAAGCACGGTGTCGTTCACTTAGCGGGAAGGGACACATGATGGCCGAGGTCAACCCAAACGTGCAGGCGTTGCTGTCCAGCATTCGGGACCTGCTACCCGGGTACCAGGGTTACACCGACCAGTCGTCGGCGGTACAGACGGACGAACAGGTCCGCTCTTTTGCTGGCCAGCAGATGGAAGAGATCGCAGCGCAGCTCTCGAACGTGGCGGCAAACGCAAGGGACAACGGTACAAGTTCCGTTGCTGACGCGATCGAGAGAGTACGTGTGCGGCTTGGTGTGATCCACGACGGCCTGCTGGAAGAAGCCGGCCAGGAAGACGAGTTTCACCTGACGGGCGACAAAGCGCAGCGGCTCTACGAGTACGATCTTTCAATCCTGCGGCGGCTCGCTGAGCTTCGTCAGGAGGTCAGTCAGGTCAAAGTCGAAGAAATCGATCCGGACGAACCCGAAGACGCGTTGACCGTTGTTTCGGACCTGCTCGACGGCCTCAGCCAGGACATTTTCGAGCGGGACACGCTCATTCAGAGCGACGAAGACGCTGTGGAGTACTGAAGATGACTGCTGCTACCGTTGCTAACGCCGTGCTCTCCCTGAAGCGGACTCCCTACCCCGCTGGTGCGGTAGCAGTGTGCCCCATCCAGAGACGACAGCAGATCCAGACACTCCAGCGCAGGCAGTTCCGACAGCCTTTCCGACAATCGTAGTTTTCCCTTTTAGCAGACAACCGTGAGATCGAGGAAAGTTGGGCATGAGATTCAGAAGATGCCCCGACGGATTCGTAGTACAGTTCCCAGTTGACCTAACAAAATAAGAAAACAGTGTTGAGTTGCCTTACAGAATGAATTCGAATCTCCGATTTTTTGGCTGAAGTGAGGCTGAGTTGTCGCAGGAGTCGCGGGATGGGCCACGCGCCTGCAAAAAACATGGGAGGATGGTGCCGTGAAGAGCCACACAAAGTACCTCTGGTTCAACACCCGGCGTCACCGTGAGTACATCAACATCACGTCGGAGGTGGAAGCCGCGGTGCGGGAGTCCGGGGTGCAGGAAGGAATGGTTTTGGTCTCGGCCATGCACATTACGGCCGGGGTGTACGTGAACGACGCAGAGGACGGCCTGATTCAGGACATCGACGAGTGGCTGGAGAAGCTGGCTCCCTTCAGGCCGGATTACCGCCACCATCGCACGGGGGAAACGAACGGAGACGCCCACCTGAAGAGTCTGTTGATCGGGCACGAAGTGATTCTGCCGATCACGGACGGGCGGCTGGATCTGGGGCCGTGGCAACAGGTGTACTACGCGGAATTCGACGGCCAGCGCAGGAAGCGGCTGATCATCAAGGTGATTGGCGAGTAAGGAAAAGGCGCGGCCCGGAGTGGGTCGCGAGGGATTTTGGAAGAGCGTAACAGGTTCAAACAACCAGAAAGGAGGTTGCAAATGGGTTACTCGAAAGAAGACGTGCTGCGGATGGCGAAAGAAAACGACGTCCGGTTCATCCGACTCTGGTTCACGGACATTCTGGGCATGTTGAAGGGCTTCGCCATCCCGATTTCGCAGCTCGAAATGGCGCTTGAAGAGGGAATCGGGTTCGACGGTTCCTCCATCGAGGGCTTTACGCGAATCGAAGAGAGCGACATGATCGCCTGCCCCGATCCCGACACGTTCAAGATTCTGCCGTGGGAGAGCAAGGGCGCCAAGGTCGCAGTCATGTTCTGCGACATCAAGAACCCGGACGGCAACCCGTACGAGGGCGACCCACGCTACGTGCTGCGTCGGCTGACGGAGAAGGCCGCTTCCATGGGGTACACGCTGATGGTCGGCCCTGAGCTGGAGTACTTCTACTTTCCGTCTTCGTCCGACGTCACGCCCCTGGACCGCGCTGGCTACTTCGACCTGGTACCGCTGGACTACGGCACGGAGCTCCGGAAAGAGACGGTGCAGCGCCTGGAGCAGTTGGGAATCGAGGTGGAGTACAGTCACCACGAGGTAGCGCCGAGCCAGCACGAGATCGATTTTGCCTACAAGGACGCCCTGAAGACGGCCGACAACGTGATGACCTACAAGTTCGTGGTCAAGAAAGTCGCCCAGGACAACGGTGTCTACGCCACCTTCATGCCGAAGCCTGTGTTTGGGATGAACGGCAGCGGCATGCACACACACCAGAGTCTGTTCAAGGACGGCACGAACGCTTTCTTCTCCGCGGACCGGCCGTACTACCTGTCCGAGGTGGCCGGGAGCTACATTGCGGGCATCCTGAAGTACGTGAAGGAGATTACGCTGGTGCTGAATCAGTGGGTGAACTCGTACAAGCGCCTCGTGCCCGGGTACGAAGCGCCGGTGTACGTCTGCTGGGCCAACCGCAACCGCTCGGCGCTCATTCGCGTGCCGAATTACAAGCCTGGCAAGGAGAAAGCGACGCGCATCGAGCTGCGTTCCCCGGACTCTGCCACCAACCCGTACCTGGCTTTTGCAGTGATGCTGGCGGCGGGTCTGAAGGGCATTGAGGAAGGCTTAGAGCTGCCGGAGCCGGTGGGCAACAACATCTACGAGATGACGCCCGAGGAGCGCGCTGCTGCTGGCATCGAGCAGCTGCCCGAGGACCTGCACGACGCCATCCTGGAGGCGGAAAAGTCCGAGCTGCTGCGTGAGACGCTGGGCGAGTACATCTACAGCCAGTTGCTGCGCAACAAGCGCATCATCTGGGAAGAGTACCGCGCGCAGGTCACCGAGTACGAGATCCAGAACTACCTGCCCATTCTGTAACTGCGTCAGTTGAAAAGGGCCTTCACTCCGCAATGTTGCCGGGGTGGAGGCCTTTTTGTCTTTTCATGCCGCACCGGATTTACCTGAACAGAGCAGCGGTTCTCTGCATGGGAATCAATCACCCGGGCAAAACAGGAAACGTGCCACGGAGAGCAGACCTGACCGAAGAGGAGACCAGCGTTCTCTTCACGGAGTAGGGCCGATCTTTTTCCCTCGGGGTTGGACGAACTGTTTGTGCTAACCCCCGCTTTCCCGGGATGATGAGCCAGAGCGCGGGGTGCAGCCGAAACCTGAATCGGCCTGGTTTTCCGTAGCGAGCGCTGGAACCGTTTCCTGCGCTCAACGTAACAGAGACAGGTTTCGGTGCGAAAAACGCGGAGGGAAGCGTGTCCTACTTCGGTTGGGTCGTTGGTGCGGGTGTGCTGCTCTGGCTTGGCACAATGGGTCTCATTCTGCTCAGTTTTCGCAATCCTCGCAAGCCACACAGCAGGACACCGGCGGCAAAGGGCCTGGCTTTCGAGGAAGTGAGGTTCCCCACACGAGGCGGCAAGGCGCTGTACGGATGGTTCGTGCCGGCACAAACCGAAGAATCCAGGGCACCTGCCTTGATTCTGGTCCACGGCTGGGGGCGGAACGTGGAACGCATGTTGCCCTACATGCCTTTCCTGCACGCGGCGGGTTACCACCTGCTGGCTTTTGACGCGCGTTGCCACGGTTCGAGCGACAAGGACGGGTACAGCACGGTCCTGAAGTTCGCCGAAGACATCCGGGCCGCGACTGACTACCTGAGCACACGCCCGGAAGTGGACCCGCACCGGCTTGGGGTGCTGGGCCTGTCGATTGGTGGAGCCGCGAGCATCCTGGCGACGGCCTGGGATCCGCGGCTGAAAGCCGCTGTGACCGTGGGCGCTTTTGCCCACCCTGCCGACATGATGCGCGACAGCCTGTCTCGCTTCCACCTGCCGTACATTCCCGTGGGCTGGTCCGTTCTGAAATTCGTCGAGTGGCGGGTGGGACGTCCGCTGGATGACATTGCCCCCGAGAACGCGATCCGGCAGCGTCCGTTCCCGCTTCTGCTCGTGCACGGGGATGCCGACAAAGTTGTCCCGGTTGAGCACGCCTACCGGTTGTACCGGGCTGCGAATCGCGAAAACGTGGAGCTCTGGATTCAACCTGGCAGAGGCCACTCGAACTGCCACCTCGAGCCAGGTTTCAACGAACGAGTTGCAGGATTCTTCGAGAGCGCGCTGCAGGCGCAGGAAGCGGTCTCGGAGCCAGCAGGAGGACAAGGTGGCGGGTCGTAAGAACCGGGCTGCGGACATGTCACTCGACATGTTTGCGGAGGCGCCCGAGTTCAAACAACCGAAGTCGGAGTCTGGTAAGCCTCTTGCCGACCGGGTGCGCCCTGCGTCGCTCGACGAGATTGTTGGTCAGGAACACCTGCTCGGCCCGAGGCGCGCCCTTCGCAAGACGATCGAGGCCGACGACCTGGTGTCGATGATCCTCTGGGGACCGCCGGGCGTGGGGAAGACGACCCTGGCGCGCGTGATCGCGAAGGAGACTGGCTCGGAGTTCCACAGCTTGAGCGCGGTAACGGCGGGCGTCGCCGACGTGAGGCGTGTGCTCGAGCGGGCTCGCAGGAACCGGCAGGCTGGCAGGCGCACCATCCTGTTCATCGACGAAATCCACCGCTTCAACAAGGCCCAGCAGGATGCCCTCCTGCACGCTGTCGAAGACGGCACAATCGTGCTGATCGGCGCAACGACGGAGAACCCGAGTTTCGAGATCATCGGCCCGCTGCTTTCGCGCTGCCGGGTGTTCACGCTGCGCCCGCTGAGTCGGGAGGCAATGCGTAAGGTTCTCGAGCAGGCGCTGGAGAAAGACGAGTGGCTGCGGTCGAAAAAGCCGCGCTTTGCGGAGGGCGCTCTCGATCTGCTGGTCGAACTCTCCGGAGGGGACGCGCGTGTCGCCCTGAACGCGCTGGAGCTCGCGGTGAAGCTCGCAGCTCCTGACGAAAGCGGCGTGGAAGTCAGGCCGGAACACATCCGCGAGGCTCTGCAGCAACCGGCATTGCTCTACGACAAGCAGGGCGACTACCACTACGACTTGGCGTCGGCGTTCATCAAGAGCATTCGCGGGTCCGACCCGGACGCGGCCGTCTACTGGATGGCGCGCATGCTGGAAGGGGGCGAAGATCCGAAGTTCATCGCCCGGCGCCTGGTGATCCTGGCTTCGGAGGACATCGGCAACGCCGACCCGCAGGCTCTGATTCTGGCTACGAGTGGGTTCACTGCTGTGGATCTGGTGGGAATGCCAGAGGCCCGGATCATCCTGGCGCAGGTAGCCACCTACCTGGCTTCGGCTCCAAAGAGTAACGCGGCTTACGTGGCCATCAGCGAAGCCACAGAGGATGTGCGACGGAAGCCCTTAGTGAATGTGCCGCTTCACCTCCGGAACGCCCCCACTCGTCTGATGAAAAAGCTTGGCTACGCAGCGGGCTACAAATACCCACACGACTACGAGGGGGGCTTCGTGAAGGAAAACTACCGTCCGCCCGAGGACAGCGGCAAGGTTTACTACCGCCCCACCGACCACGGCTTCGAAAAGCAGCTGCGCGACCGCCTGCGTCAACTCTGGCCAGAACGCTACCGGGACGAGGAATGAAGCGACGGTGGTGGGTTTGGGCAACGCTCTGTTTCTTGCTCGCCGGGGGCTCTTCGCAGGCTCAAACCGTTCCCGCTGACACGACACGCCAGCGTTCCTCTGAACTGGACACGCTCGTTACCTACCAGGCCAAAATTCAGGACAACTGGGTCGACAAGCGCATCACTGTGCTCGAGGGCGATGCCGAGGTGCACTACCAGAACATGACCCTCAAAGCCGGTCGCATCACTCTCTACTGGGACGAACATCTGCTCGTGGCGGAGGGCATCCCCGACACTGTTTGGGAGCCTACCCCCGATGGTACAGACTCCGTCCAGGTGGTGCGCATTAAGGGAGAACCCGTGTTCTCCGACGGTTCCGAGGAGCTGCGCGGCAGCAAAATGACTTACAACTTCAAGACGCGGCGAGGACGGGTGATTCGCGGGCGAACGCAATTCGAAGGCGGACGCTACGTAGGTGCGACAATCAAACGGGAAGGGGACAAGGTCATCTGGGTCGCCAACGGGAGTTACACCACCTGCGATCTGGACGAGCCTCACTACCGCTTTGCCAGCGCCAAGATGAAGCTGATCGTGAACGACAAGGCGATTGCCAAGCCCCTGGTCATGTACCTGGGCCACGTGCCGATTGCTGCGTTGCCGTTCGCCATCTTCCCGCACAAGCACGGTCGGCAGAGCGGTCTCTTGATTCCTCACTACGGAGAAAGCGAACTCGAGGGCCGCTACCTGCGTGGTCTCGGCTACTACTGGGCACCCAACGACTACTTCGACGCCAAAGGTTCGGTGGATTTCTTTGAGCGCAGTGGCTGGATGTTTCACCTGGGCAGCAACTACGCCGTCCGTTACCTGCTGCGGGGCACGGTGTCCGGGTCGTTCACCCGCAAAAACTACCTCGGCGGGAGGAAGGTGCGCCGCTGGGATTTGGCCATCCGACACTCGCAAAATCTGGATCCGAACGCGTCGTTCAACGTAAACGGCTACTTCGTAAGCGACAAGGATTTCTACCGCGACTACAGCGCGAACCTCGACCAGCGTCTGCGTCGGCAACTGCAGTCCAACGCCACATTTTCGCGCAACTGGCCCGGTTCGCGCAACAGCCTCACAGTCAACATTTCGCAGACCCGCGACCTGGACACGGACAATTCAATTCTCATGTTGCCTCAAGTTTCGTTTCGGCACGCTCAACGCCGTTTGTTCGGCAAAAAGAGGCACCACGGTCGAACCCGGTGGTACGAGACCATCTACTACGCTTACAGCTCGCGCCTCGTGAACCGCCTCGAACGCCGCACAGTCACCTGGCCCACACCGAGTGTGCAGGAAACGCAGACGCGGCAGATCAGGCACAACTTCACGCTGTCGTGGACGAGTCCGCGAAAGCTGTTTGGCTGGTTGCAGTGGAGCCAGGGCTTGAACGTGGCGGAGGACTGGTTTGACAGGAGAAAGGACTACAGGTTCGATCCGGACAGCGGAGCTGTGGTCTCGACGGAACAGAAAGGCTTTTTCCCCAGGCACACGTTCAGTTACCGTTTCTCCGCGAACACGAAGCTGTACGGACTTTTCACGCCTCGCCTCGGCAGCGTCGAAGCGATTCGGCACGTTGTTACGCCGTCGCTGTCGTTCAACTTTACGCCGGATTTTTCGGATCCGCGCTGGGGGTACTACCAGGTGGTGCGCGACTCGCTGGGTCAGGAAATGCTGTACGATCGTTTCGTCGGTACGCCGCAAGGGGGGGCGAAGGCGATCTACGGGAGCGTTCGGAACCTGTTCCAGGCGAAGGTTCTGCACGGAGAAGAAGAGAAGAAGCTGGATTTGCTGAGCTGGGACGTTTCCTTAGGTTACAACTTCAAGGCGCGGGGACAGAAGCTGTCCGAGCTCCGTTCCAGCGTACGCACGTTGTTCCTTCGGTCTCTGAACCTGACGCTGAACATGAGCCACAGCTTTTACGAGGCGCCGACCAGTTACGGCGACTTGCCAACGCAGTACCTCTGGGAGGATGGCGGTTGGAAACGGGGACACTTCATGCGTCTGACGTACTTCCGGCTGAGTACGGGCTTTCGTCTGTCTGGCAAGGCCAGGAAGCAGGCTGGGACTGAGGAAGGTGAAGCACCCGAAGCGACGGCACTGGAGGAAGAAAGCCCGGCGTTTCCGCAAATTGTGCTGCCCGGCGAACGTTTCAATCCGGAAAGGTCGTTCCAGGACTTCCGGTTTAGCTGGCGTGCCAGCGTCAGCCTGAATCTGGAGCTCGACAAACGGGGCCTGGTGCCACGCAAACGCTACTACGCCCGCATTTACGGCGTCGAGGTGCAGCTCACCAAGAACTGGCGTTTAGCCTACAGCGCCCAGCTCGACCTGTTGAATCGCGAAATCGTGCACCAGCGGTTCACGTTTCACAGGGACCTGCACTGCTGGGAGGCGGAGTTCGACTGGGTGCCGAGCGGGCGGGACAGGCGTTACTACCTGCGCATCAACATCAAAGCGCCACAACTGCGGCAACTGAAGCTTGAGAAACGAGGCGGCAGAGCAGGATTCTTGGGCTACGGAAGCTACTACTACTGATTGGGCGAAAGGAAGAGTGCGAGGAAAAAACACGGCGCGGCAGTGTACCCACCGGGCCACCGCCGCGCCAAAGCGTCAGCGAAGCGACCTGCCTTCCACAAGAACCTTCTGGCCGACATTTTCGAAGTCGACCACAATCTTGCCGGAGCGGCCATTCTTTTCCACGGCAATCACTCGGCCCACATCCTGGAAAACGGGGTGACGGATTCTTTGCCCCAAGGTGTAGGTGTTGCGCGGGTCGTAGTCCACGATTTCGGCAGTGGCGTTCTGGTCTTCCTGGAATTCCTCGGGAGGGGGATCTGCGATGGTTCCGTCCGGTTTGAGGCGGTCAATCTCGAAAGCAAAGGTGCTGTGGCAACCGCTGCAACGTAGCCAGGCGAGTTCGGCTTCCTCGTTCCAGCCAACGACACGGAATTTTCGCACGGACTGGCACTTCTTGCACCACCCGTCGTAAAGCTTACGGCTCGATCGTTTGGCCATTTGGATCCCTCCAAAACTGCGTTTATCTCAAATTGTAGCTGCGTCGGCGCTTGGGGCCCTCATGTGGAGGGCTGTTCGCCGTCTGCTTCTTGCTCGTTTCCCTCAGCCTGAGCTTCGGACTGCTCGGCCTCTTCCTGCTCTGACGGGGTGGGTGGAAACTGGATCCACTTGGCGTTCACCTGCACGATGGACTCTGTGCCTTCCTGGCTGGAGAGATTTGCCGACTGCAACTCCCCGATGATCACCACGGGGCTTCCTTTGCGCAGCAGACGGTGGCAATGCTCAGCCAGAGCGGACCAGGCGACAATCCGGATGAAGGATTTTTCTTCCCTGACGCGGCCGTCTTCCTGGTTCTCGTAACGGGAGGAAACGATTGTGAAATTCGTCACAGCGACTCCCCGCCTGGTTGTGCGTAGAGGGGGATCGCTGAGAAGTTCGCCGGAAATCACGACGCGGTTAACGTCGGGCATTTCGTAGACTGTGCTGGCCATCCCTCGCGCTTCCTTCGCTGGCTCATTCCGGGTACAAAAAAGGCAAGACCGCGGCGGGTCTTGCCCCTCAGCAATTCACACGAGAAAAACGATAAGCGCTTTTCACTAAAAGGAAAACCTTGGCTCCACTCATTCTCTTCAAAAACCTGGTTTTGGGCTCTAAGCTGCTAACAGATCAATCAATTATAAACATTCGACCAAGGAATGTCAAGCGAAAAATCGGAAAATTGTAGGCAATCGGAACAAACCCCACTCTGTAGGTCCTGACGGCTGTGCGAACTGCAGCAGCGACCAGGGCTTGCTGGGAGCCAGAGCAGGGGAAGCGGTGTTCGAAGCGCCTCGGAAAATGACGAAATTTCCTCAGAAATTACCGCTTGACATTTGAGGGCAATTTACTAACTTTAGCTTCGGTTAGGGGACTAAGTGCCACTGCATTTGGGGGGCAGGATGCCTAAGCGTTGCGGTTTTGTGGCCTGGCTCCCGTTCCGGAAAAGGGTCTCTGATCCGCATCCGACGGCAGCGGGAAGGGCTGGAGATCGCGGTGGTCGTGCACTTTCAGAGAGGAGGTGAATGCCGTGGCTGAAATGGCGTACTGTGTGAAGTGCCGCACGAAGACGGAAATGGTGGATGTGGTCGAGGTAACCATGAAAAACGGCAGACGGGCGCTGAAGGGCAAATGCTCGAAGTGCGGCACCGGGATGTACAAAATTCTACCGTCCAAGAAGTAAGCGAGGCGATTGCCGACAATTTCAACAATCCGACGGCGCCGGACGTGGTCCGGCTGCAAGAGAGAGGTGGAAGCAGAGGCGAGAAGAGGTTCATTCTCGCCTTTTCTGTTTTGAAGAACTGGCTTTGC